>CABQCN010000111.1 GCA_902462635.1 uncultured Oscillospiraceae bacterium | reverse complement strand
AGATTTTTATTCTCCGTGCCGAACTTTTTGCCATGCAAATCGCTGATTTGCAGGATGCGGAATCCGTCGAAGGATGCGGGAACCTGGGAATGCGCCACGGTCACAGAATCCACAACGATCCGTCCGTTATCATACAGTGTGTAGACGATCAATGCCAGAAGGAGCACAAAAGAAACCGGTATCGTCAGCCATTTATAACTTTTCTTTTTATCGGGTACCATTTTGAAACGGTTCTTTTCTTCTTTTCTCATTCTCCGCTTCGCCCTAAATTCCCCGTATCTTTCCCTGAACCCTTTGCCGCCCTTTTTTGCAAACATGCGCCGCTCCCCGCTTAAAATATTAAAACGTTATTATATATTCTTTTTGTACAAAATATATAATCCTTCCAGCAGAAGATTCGGATTATGCACGACTTTGTGTTTCGTATATTGTGAGATAACTTCCGATAATCCTCCTGTCGCCACAACAAAACATTCTGCGCCAAGTTCCTCATTGATGCGGTCGATCATACCATCCAGCATGCTAGCGTTGCCAAAAACAACGCCCGATTTCATACAGTCGATCGTATTGGAACCGATCGTCCGTTTCGGCGCTTCAATGCTGACTTGCTGCAGCTGCGCCGCTTTCGCCGTCAAAGCGTTCAATGACGTCCGGACGCCCGGTAAAATGGCGCCGCCAATAATCGTATTTTTTTCCGTAATAACAGACAGCGTCGTCGCCGTTCCCATATCCGCAACGATGATCGGCTTGGGGTACAGGGCGGATGCCGCTACGCTGTCGACAAGCAGGTCGCTGCCAAGCTGCGCAGGATTGTCAATTCCGATATTGATCCCCGTTTTCATCCCGGGACCCACGATAAGCGGGTTCTTTCCCGTCAATAAACAAATCGATTTGGCCAGGGGTTCTGTGATCAGCGGCACCACAGAAGAAATAATCGCGCCATCGATCGAATGGATATCAATGTCATGGATCGAAAGCACCGCTTTCAGCAGGACGGCGGTTTCGTCCGCCGTCCTGTTCTGTTCCGAAGCGATTCTCGATATGAAGCGGAGCCGGTCCGCTTCGTATACGCCTACTACAATATTTGAATTTCCGACGTCTATGGTCAGTACCATTGCCATGATCCTCCGTCTATGATTCTATTTTTTTGCGGACTTTACCATCTTGAGAACACTCACCACTGCCGGGGCAAAAATGATATTTACAAGCATTTCGATCAAGAAATTCACACCGATCATCACGATGAATGTATAATAAAAAATATTCGTTCCTCCGGCAAGTTCCGCCAGCGTATCTTTAAAAAACAAAAACAGCGATGCACAGAAAATTCCCGTATTGACAAGCGGACAGGCAATTGCCGAGAGATACGCGCCGAGATATTGATTCTTTCTGGACAGATACTTGTAAAGGACACCGGAAACAAATCCGGCCAGAATGCCTTTCAGCATACAAACAATCGCTGTTACTACGGGATTGGCAATCCAAAGAATATTCCCTACGGTGATACAGTCTACGATTACAACGATGCCGAAAACGCCGCCAAGAAACGCCCCGCCTGCAGGCCCGTATAATGCGGCGCCTACGATAATCGGGATGAGCACGAGCGAAATCGAAAAATTTCCGATTCGGATATAGTTGCCGATGATCTGCAGCACCACTACAATTGCTGCGAACAGCGCCATGCCCACCATGGTTTGTGATTTGCTCTTATTCATTTTACATAACCTCCTGCTGCTGTTCTATGTAAGATACAGCGCAAATTTACAGTTAAAACTGCTTTTTTATATTACCACGCATTTCCGAACATTTCAATCCTATTTTTACGACTCGTATTTTTTCTTGTTTCTAAACATTCGGGGTAATTTGCATAAACCCCCGCTTGATAGTATAATACAAGCCGTGATATAAAATTTATCATGAAATAGATAAAGGACGGATTTTAGGATGAGCAAAAAACTGATATCGGTCATCGTGCCATGTTATTGCGAGGAAGACGCCATTCCCCATTATTGGGAAGAAACCGTGAAGGTCGCGGACAGTATGGAAGAGGTTGATTTCGAATTTTTATTTATAGATGACGGTTCCAAAGACAATACGGTCGGCATCCTGCGCGATCTGGCCAAAAGCGACAGGCGCATCAGATACGTTTCTTTCTCCAGGAATTTCGGCAAGGAAGCCGCGATGTACGCCGGCCTCAAAAATTCGAAAGGCGATTATGTCGTAATCATGGACGTCGATCTGCAGGATCCGCCATCCCTGCTGCCGGAGATGCTGGTGGCAGTCCAAAAGGAAGGCTATGACTGCGCGGCGACCCGGCGGGTGACGCGCAAAGGGGAACCGCCGATCCGTTCTTTCTTTGCGCGGATGTTTTACAAAGTCATGCGCCGGATCAGTAAAACAGACGTCGTAGACGGCGCGCGCGATTACAGGCTGATGAAGCGCAAAATGGTAAACGCCATTCTGGACGTTGGCGAATACAACCGCTTTTCAAAAGGAATCTTCGGCTGGGTCGGTTTTAAAACGAAATGGCTGGAATACGAAAATATCGAGCGGGCGCACGGCGAAACAAAATGGAGCTTCTGGAAGCTTCTGGTATATTCTATCGACGGGATCGTGGCGTTCTCCACGATGCCTCTTTTCGTCTCTTCCGTAATCGGGATTTTATTCTGCGTGATCTCTTTTATTGCAATCCTCGTTACAATCATCCGCCAGCTGATCTGGAGCGGCTCCGCGTATGGCTGGTCCTCCATGGTCTGCATCATCCTGATGCTCAGCGGCATCCAGTTGTTCGCGATCGGCATTCTGGGGCAATATCTCGCCAAAACGTACTTAGAAGTCAAAAAAAGGCCGATTTATATCGTAAACGAGACAGAATCGGACAATCCGGAAACAAGCGTAGAGAAATCCTCCGGCGGCGGCGCAGCGAACGAAACCGATTCTCCCGAAGAAGGATGAACAAACGACAGGCGGCGCGCGTGAAGCGCCTGCCCGGCCATACCGTGCGTCTCCCGTACTCCGTAAAGCGGATCGCCCACGATCGGATAGCCGATATGCGATAAATGCACCCGGATCTGATGCGTTCTTCCCGTTTCCAGATCGCACGCCACCAGCGTATGCCCCTGCAAACGTTCCAATACCGTAAAATGTGTAACCGCTTCCCTGCCGGTGTCGGTGCGGACGGCTATTTTTTTGCGGTCGCCGGGATGCCTGCCAAGCGGCAGGTCGACCGTTCCCGTATGCTCCGGGATCACGCCCTCCACGACAGCCACGTATTCCCGTTTGATATCATGATTTTTCAGCTGCGCCGAAAGGTGCAGATGCGCCGCATTGTTTTTTGCCACTACGAGCAGGCCGGTCGTATCTTTATCGATTCTATGCACGATTCCGGGACGGATCACGCCGTTGATATCCGAAAGATCTTTGCAACGGTACAAAAGTGCATTCACCATCGTACCGCTGTAATTTCCCGGCGCCGGATGCACCACCATGCCCCGCGCTTTATTAATCACCAACAAATCCCGGTCTTCATATACGATATCAAGCGGCAGATCTTCCGGTAAAATGCGAAGCTCCTCCGGAGGCGGCAGGAAACATCGCACGACGTCTCCCGGACGGATTTTATAATTCGTCCGCAGCGCCTTGCCGTTCACGGTAATATTCCCCGCTTCAATCAGCTTCTGCGCATAATTCCTGCTGGCAATTTCCGCTTCCATAACCGTATGGCAATAAACATCCAAGCGGACGCCCGCATCTTCCGCGCGCGCGGTCCACGTAGAATCTTCTTCCAAAGAGAAAAATTCTTCGCCGTTCATTTTCTTTCCCCGGAAATCCGATGGAGAAGCGTGCCTTCCCGGAACAGCGGAGCGTCATTTTTATGGAGAAAAATAATATATACCGCAAGGACGATACAGCCGACGGTAATACACATATCGGCAAAATTGAAATTCGGAAAATCATATCCGAAAATATAAAATGCCAGAAAATCCGTAACGTATCCCAATCGCATCCGCTCGAGCAGATTGCCGCAGGCGCCTCCCAGTATGGCGGAGAAGCAAAACAACACCGTTTTATTAACCGTAGACGCATAGATCGCATACAGAATCCCTACCGCGCATACAATCGTCACAATCGACAAAATATTGGTTTTGGAAGAAAACATCCCCCAAGCCGCGCCGGTATTGCGGATATGAGTGATACTGAAAAAGTCCTTGATTACGACGATTTCGCTATTATATCTTATTTTATCGACAATGATCTGTTTCGTGATCAGATCCGCCGCGAAAAGCGTCAAAGAAGTCAGGATTCCGACGAAGAAAAGGAGGATATCTTTCCTGCTCATATTATTTTTAAACCGTGCCATACCGTCCACCTTTTATTGATTTTCTATATACCAAGATCCGAAAGATTCGAGCGTGTTCCAAAACGTAAAATTATACAGCGCGGCGCCCTTTATCGTATTTTTCAAAAGAACCGACGCGTTTTTGGAATACAGCCCGATCACGGGAAGCGTTTCTTCCGCGCGTAAGGCGATCTTTTCGATCTGCGCTTCCGCGTATTGCGCGAAAGATGCGAAGTCCGTTACCCCGCTTATAGATGCATCCCGGTAGGCAGACCGCAGAGAATTCAGCAGACTGTCCATGGAAGCATCCGAGTAATGATTATAATTTAAATTGCCCCCCGTTGCAAACAGATCGTATAAGTCCGGCCATAACCCGATTTGCAGGTTCAACAGTGCGAAATCATATGCGCCCGCTTTGACCGCATCTCCATATGCTTCCGATTTGTACACTGTAATCGTACATTCAATTTCCAGATCTTCCAGCTGGGATTTTATGAGCGCGGAAAGGCGCATCATCTCCGCATCCGATTCATCGGCAATCATCGTAACAGCCGCAGGTTTCGTGCCTGTAATTTCCTGTGCCAGCACGTCGCCGTGTTTCCGGTAATACGTGCCTTCCGCAAGCGGCAATAATTTTTCCGTGCCGCCCCCGGCGATTACGGCATTCACCAAGAGGCGTCAGCGCGGAACTGATATAGTTCCGCAGAGCAATATCCGTGTTTTCAGACGGCAGCAGGCAGGATAAAATCCCGTCGGTATACGGACAAACCGTATACCCGGCGCGTTTGGCATATTTGATCACATTGTCATCGAAACAGAGCATGACATCGGCGTCGCCCTCATAAAGCGCGGAGGCGTTTTCATAGTTGCGGATTTCAAAAGATGCGAGCTTCGGGAACGCACCGTAATATTCCGTATTGATCTGAAACAGATAAGCGCCGTTCTCCCGTACGCCGCTGTAACGGTATTGCCCCGTACCGTTCGGTTGTGTGAAATTCCCGAGTTCTTCGCTTTTCACGATTGGGAAGATCATTTTACACGGCAGAAACGCATCCGGGGCAGCCAGCTCGATCTCGATTTCAAATTGAGAAAGGATCCGATAGCCGGATATACCCGCCGCGCAATCCGCATAAGCGCCGCCGCTGCGCGAGATCCATTCCAGCGTATTTTTTACATCGTATACGGTACATTGGGCGCCATCGTGAAATTTCACGTCATCCCGGATCGTAAATTTC
>CABQCN010000110.1 GCA_902462635.1 uncultured Oscillospiraceae bacterium | reverse complement strand
AACGGTTTTTGTGCGAAAAAATCGGGTGTGACTCCAGATGGCTCTGAAAACTGTTTTTCGAACAATATTGTGCTAAATTTGTTCGAAACGGGCGCGCGCTGGCAATAAATTCCAATTGCCGTGCATCTTGAAAGCCGCTTGCGGGAAGACGCGCGATTGTTGGGCGTCGAATGGATTATTTTTGCAATCCGGTGATTGCTTATTTGACGGCTACATAGTATAATTACCGGACAAAATAAAGAAAAGGAGATGATTGGATGGATTTTCCAAAATCATTTATAAGAGCAGGAAAAGAGACGTGTACGTTAAATGAATTTGTGCCGGCTCCTTATTTTAGAAAGACGTTTTCGATCAAGACTGTAAAAGAACTCAAAAGCGTGACGGAAGCAGACGCGGTGATCTGCGGCCTTGGATTCTACGAACTTTATATAAATGGGAAAAATATTACAAAAGGATTACTGGCTCCGTATATCAGCTGCCCGGATGATCTGGTTTATTATGATGCGTACGATATTTTACCTTATTTAAGGAAGGGCGAAAACGTGATCGGCGTGTGCCTCGGCAACGGACTGCAAAATGCGTTTGGCGCGTATTGCTGGGATTTTCAAAATGCCAAGTGGCTGGCGGCGCCGCAATTCGCACTGCGCTGCACGGTAAAATTCCAGGATGGCGGGACGCTCGTAACGCAGAGCGACGAAACCTTCAAAACAGCGCGTTCGCCCATTCTTTTTGACGACAGGCATTGCGGGGAATATTATGATGCGCGGCTGGAAATTCCGGGCTGGAATGAGCCGGGATTCAATGACAAAAGGTGGAAATTTGCAGAAAAAGCGCCGATGCCGCGCGGAGAAGCCAGAATTTGCCAGGCGGAACCGGTGGTCAAAGTCAGAGAAATCAAACCGGTTTCGATTACAGAAGAAGAGACGGGATTCCGCTATGATTTTGGAGAAAATACCGCGGGCCTCTGTCGGATGCGGATCCGTTCCGACGTGCCGGGGCAGCAGGTGGATCTCGTGCACGGCGAAGCGCTGATCGACGGCAAATTATATATGCGCAACATCAAGTTCGATGAGAATGATTATGTGCAGAAGGATATCTATTATTGTAAGGGCACGGGAGAACCGGAAGAATACATGCCGCATTTTACGTATCATGGATTCCGCTATGTGCTTGTGCGAGGAATTACGAAAGCGCAGGCGACGCCGGACCTGCTGACATACGTCGTCTTTCATTCGCAGCTCGAAGAACGCGGAGATTTCCGGTGCTCGGATGAAATCGTCAATCTGCTTCAGGAGGCGACAAGGCGCAGCGACGTCTCTAACTTTTATTATTATCCTGTCGACTGCTGCCAGCGCGAGAAGAACGGATGGACGGCGGATGCGGCGCTTTCAACGGAACAGATGCTGTTGAATCTTTCGGTCGGCAACAGTTACAAAGAATGGATGCGGAACATCGTCAAAGCACAGAACGACGCCGGCGCGATTCCGGGCATCATACCGACCGGCGGCTGGGGCTTCCAGTGGGGCAACGGACCGGCCTGGGACAACGTCATCGTATACTTGCCGTATTATACGTATAAATATACCGGAGATAAGGAAATTCTCGAAATCGCCGCGCCTACGATCTGGAGATATCTGCATTATATCATCGGGCGCGCGGATGAACGCGGACTCGTGGAGATCGGCCTCGGCGATTGGTGTCCTGTCGGCAAAGTAGAAGATCAGTACAACAGCCCGTTGGTTTTCACCGACAGCGTACTGACCATGGACATCGCGGAGAAAGCGGCGTATCTTTTCGAAACTCTCGGGATGCCGCTGCAAAGCAAATTTGCTGCCGGACTCGCCGCCGATACAAAAGCGGCAATACGCAAATATCTGATCGATTTCGACAAAATGCTTGCCATCGGGAACTGCCAGACCTCGCAGGCGATGGCGCTCTATTATCAGATTTTCGAAGGCGGAGAACGGACGAAAGCGTTCGAAAATCTGGTGGAGATTATCGCACGGGATGACGATCATATCAATCTCGGCGTCCTGGGCGCACGCGTGATTTTCCATGTGCTTAGCGACTTCGGACGCAGCGACCTGGCATATAAAATGATCGCGCGCACGGATTATCCTTCCTATGGCAACTGGATCAAGCGCGGCGCAACAACGCTCTGGGAAACGCATCAGCCGGAAGGCGGCAGGGTGCTTTCCCTGAACCACCATTTCTGGGGCGACATCAGCGGATGGTTTATACAGGCGCTCGCCGGGATCCGTTACAACCCACACAACAATAACTTTGCGGAAGTAGAAATCCGGCCATCTTTCGTACCGCAGCTCGAGAACGCGTCCGGCTTCCACATTTGTTCTTACGGTAAAATATCGTCTTCCTGGGTGCGGAAGGACGGCGCCGTCGAGCTCACGCTGGAAATTCCGGAAGGCATGAAGGGCATGATCTTATTAGAAGACAACTGGGTATTCGAAGACGGCAAAGCCTGGCGGGCGGCAGCGACGGGGACGTATTCGGTCAGCAGAAAATAATCCACGGAGGCGGCGCACATGAAACGGGAAATCAGAAAAGAAAGCGACGGCTTTTTAAAATATATCAACCAATGCCCGACGCCGTACCATTCCGCCGCGTATCTCTCCGGAATGCTGGAACGCGCGGGCGCCGAACGGCTGCGGGAAGAAGAGGCCTGGCAGATTGCGCCGGACCGGTTGTATTATCTGGTAAAAGGCGGTACGCTGCTCTCGTTCTTCCGCATCAGTTCGCGCAGAATGCCTTTGGAACACGGATTTCACATTGCCGGGGCCCATCATGACGCGCCGGGCTTGCGGGTGAAACCGGCCGTTTCGACGGTAGACGGCGGCTATGAGCGCCTGACGCTCGAGCCGTACGGCGGACTGATCCGGCACGTCTGGCTAGACCGCCCGTTGTCCTGTGCCGGCAGGATTTACTATGACGACGGCGCGCAGGCCGCCTGCGCCGATTTCGATCTCCGCAAACCGTTCGCGGTCATTCCGAGCGCAGCGATCCACCTGGTCGGCAACGTAAATGAAAACGCCTCCTTTGACCTGCAGACCGAAATCCGTCCCTTCGTCGCGCAAAGTACGGATGGGGAAACCTCTTTTCTGCGCCATGCCGCCAAAGCGGCCGGCGTACCGGAAGAACGGATCCTGAGCTTCGATATGCTGCTTTATGATGCGACGCCCTCCGGTTACGCGGGACTTCACGAGGAATTTATTTCTTCCCCGCGTCTTGATGACTGCGAACTCGCGTATACGATCACGGCCGGCGCCTGCGCCGAAGAAGCCGCCGACCACTCGTTCCTCGCATTCCTTTACGATCATGAGGAATGCGGCTCCGAAAGCAATCGCGGCGCACAGAGCGGCGCCTTCGAAATGCTGCTGGAACGGTTGTGCGGGAGCATCGGATACGGGCGGGAAGAGTTGTTCCGGGCGATGGCCCGCTCGGTCATATTCTCGGCAGACATGGCGCACGCGGCGCATCCGTCTTATCCGCAGGCAGGGGATCCCCATACGACGGTACGGATCAATAAGGGTCCCGTGTTAAAGCTCAACGCCAATCAATCGTACGCAACCTCTGCAGAAGGAAGCGCCTATTTTAAAAAACTATGCGCAGAACACGATATCCCGTATCAGGAATACGTCAACCGCAGCACGATCCGCGGCGGGCGCACGATCGGGCCCATGATATCCGCAAAAGGCGGCATGGTTACGGTAGATCTCGGCAATCCGATGCTGGCAATGCATTCCGTCCGCGAATTCGGCGGCACGGAAGATATTTATCATATGAGAAGATTGTTCTCAGCGTTTTTGTAAAATCTTTTCGGCTATTCGAGATTGACGCGCAGCGTGGCCTCCGGGCAGACGCTGCGTATTTTTTGGATCCGTTCGGCGGAAAACGAAACCGGTTTATGGCTGAGTAAAATACTGCAGCAATCTTTCTTCTGCGGCAGGATCGGAAACCGGCAGCCGTACTCGTCCTTCAGAAAATAAGATGCCTTCGCGCATTTCGCCTTTTCGCCGCCGCATTCGCCTTCATCGATATAACAGTGACGGCTGCGCATCAGCACGATCCGGCCGCCGACCACGATCTCGGGATTAATGGCTGCGGCGGCCGCGGCAATGCAGTCGGGCGCTGCCTCCGGCGAAAGCGCCGCGCGGTTCGCACCGCAGCGCCCCAGCAGACGCAGGGCGCTGCTGTTTGCGGCATTAAAACTGTAGTCGCAGCAAATCAGAGGCTTTCTGCCGCGATTTTGGGACAATTCGTCCAAAATCGCAAGATCTCCCGGGTTTTCGCATAAAAAGCCGTCGATCCAAGAACCGCAGAATCTGTCGAAAATCCCCGCAAGGCGGTTTCGGACCTCCGCAAGCGCCTCTCCCAGAGAGAGCAACGGAAAATAAACGACGATTTTACAATCGCCGACTCGCCGCAGCGCCGCAATCCGGCCCTGCAGCCGCGCAAGCCACGGCGCATCTTCCCGGTAAAACGTTTCCAGCGGGATATAGTAAGTCCGCGGCTCGCCGCGGTACGGGCGCAGCGCTGCCGGGAACGCGTCTTCCGTAAAAGAAAAAAAGCCTTCCGTACGATAAAAGAAAAGCGACGTGCCTGCGGCAGCCGGAGCCGCCTTCCGTTCCGGCAGAAGCGGTGCCGGTCCCGTGCCCGTGCGCCTTTGCGCGCGCAAAACGGATAATTGCTGCGCGCAGCTGCGGCGCAGCGCGTTCAGCGCGGACACCGGCAGAAAAAGATCCGCCCCCGCATCGATTTCTATTGTTTCTGCGCAATAAGGAGTATCTCCCAGCTTTGCCAATTGCTTGCGGATTTCCGCCGCCCCAGTCGGCGCCCGCACGGCCTGCGCGGCCGGAACGGCCATATGCGATACGCCTTTGCAGCCGTGCGCATCCTCCATTTCCAAGCGTGGAGTTTCGCCGGCGCGCGCCCAAAACCTTATCCGAACCGGAATTTTTTTGGTCTCCCTCTCTATGCCGGTTTCGGCGGCAGCGCGCAGCTGCGCGTCATCCGTAAGAAATAAATCATACGGGCCGTTTCCGGGCTTTCCCAGCGTCCCGACCGCCGTGATCCGAATGACGCGAGGATCGCCATCGCCGCCTGCCTGCACGGCGTTTACCGTGCCGCCGCCGACGGGCCGCCGTTCTTCGGCGCCTGCAGCGTAAATCGTAATGCCGTCGCCCGGTTTCACCGTTACGCCGGACGAATCGCAGCGAACGGCAAAGCGGAACCGCGTCAGGTTCGGCGGCAGCGTTTCCGGAGAAGGCAGTTTTCTGGGAAATTCAGTGATTTGACCGGCCGGAAGCCCCAGCCGTCCCGCGGACCGGAGCGTAATATCTTTAAACGGCAATTTCCCCAGCAAATATCCGGACGTAAATTCCCCGCGCCCGAACAGCAGCTGCAGGGTGCGCAGCTTCCCGGTAATATCACAGTCCGGACCGTCGAGCGCCTGCCTGTAACAGCGCGTTGCCAGCGCCGTATACGCGGGCGACTTGAGGCGTCCCTCGATCTTCAGAGAACGGACGCCTGCCCGGAGGAGCGCGCCGATATGAGGAAG
>CABQCN010000109.1 GCA_902462635.1 uncultured Oscillospiraceae bacterium | reverse complement strand
ATTTGCAATCGCGAGATATCCGCCTTCAAACGTACCGAGCGTGAGCTGAACGGGCGCGTCAGAAGATACGTTACCGGTAAAATAGTTTACCTGATCCGGAATTTTTCCGTAATGCGTTACGCTAAGTGATTTTCTTCCCTTCAGATATGCGCCGTATCTATGAAGCTCCCGGTTTATTTTCTGCACATCGTAATAATGCTGTAGTTTTTCGCCTTCACAGCTGATGCATCCGTTCTTCCAATTCCACCAGGAGCCCGGCTCGATCACCGTCCAATACGTAAAATACGATATCATCGACGCACCGTAGGTCAGTGTCTGAAACGCTTCGAAGCGGATTTCGGCTTCTGCGAGGTTCCGATACGGTCCGTGTTCGATCAGGAGCACGATGACCATGAACGGCAGTCCATATTCCTGACAAAGCGTTCGGACGGTTTCGAGATTTTCAAAGAAGCCCGGCCGGTCGATGCTGACCATCGCCGCGCGCCGAATGGCGTTCTCCCGCTCATCTTCCGTTTCTTCGATTTCGTATTCTTCGGGCAGATTGTCGTGCGTAAAATGCAGAAAATGATAATGGTCATAGCTGACGAACGCCGGTTTCACCGTTTCGATATATGCTTTGACATGATCATAATAAGTAGGACTGCCAAGCTGTTCGGGCGTAGCATAATTCGGCAGTAAATTGATATATCCCGGATGCTCCGGGTCGTATTCTTTTAATTTTGCGATCACGGCTCCCAACATTTTGAACATTCTGGTCTGGGGTTCGTCCGTCACATAATAGGAATATAGCGCTTTGTGGTGCTTATAGTCCTCCGTCACGCTTTTCAGCGGCTCATACCAGTCGGCTTCCCCATCCCGGTATTTGATCATCGCCTGGTCGATCCGTTTATCGTAAATACAGGCCTTCATTCCTTTTTCCCGGCATATATCAAGAAATTTAAGATTTTCTTCCACGCTCGATCCAGTGCTTTCCATTGGGCCTGCAAGCGTGAAGCCCGCGTTTTTGACATCTTCATACGTATCCGCATTTAAAAATTTGCGCGGCGGACCGTACCAATAAGTAATTTCCATTTTCGAAACACCTCCTAAAGGTCGGACTCTATCCTAGCATGCCGGAATATCCCCGTCAAGCAGCGATTTGTTATCGGTTCTTCAAAAAATTCCGATGCAAATTATATCGTTCCGGTCCGTACGAGAAACGCCGTCATCAGCTGCTGGAAACGCTGTTCCGCTTCATCGGCCGCTTTTTGCACCTCCGCATGAGAAAGCGCCTTTTTATGCAGGCCTGCAGCCATGTTTGTAATGCAGCTGATCCCGCAGACACGCATCCCCATGTGCCGCGCCGCAATCGCTTCACAGACGGTGCTCATCCCAACGGCGTCTGCGCCGAGAAGAAACATCATACGGATTTCCGCCGGCGTTTCGTATTGCGGTCCCGCCGCTTGCAGGTAGACGCCTTCTTGCAGCGCGATACCGAGCGACGTCCCCGCTTCTTTGGCAGCGCCGATCAGATCCCGTGAGTACACTTCCGTCATATCCGTAAAACGTTCTCCCAATTCATCCAGGTTCGCGCCTCTGAGCGGAGATGGAACAAAGCTCGAAATATGGTCGCGGATCAACATAAAATCACCCGGGCGGAACGCGGGATTGATCCCACCCGCCGCGTTCGTCAAAATCAGCAGCCGCGCGCCAAGCATCCGCAATACGCGGATCGGCAAAACCGTATCCGCCGCCGAATACCCCTCATACATATGGACGCGTCCCTGCATCAGCACCGCCGGAATCCCCGCAATCGAACCAAAAATAAATTTACCCGCATGTCCCGGAACAGTGGAAACGGGAAATTCCGGAATATCCGCATACCGAAGTTCAAATTCCGGCGCGACATATCGGCTTTTCGCATAATTACCGAGTCCTGAGCCGAGAACGACCGCTACCGCCGGATGGAAATCTCCGGCGATTTTTCTGAGATGAGACGTTATACGGGAAACGCGTTTATATTCTTCGCTGTCTGTCATTTTACAATTACACCCCTGCCACACTGACGTTGTCGAAACGCACGAAATACGGACCTTCATACGTATCGTCTTGATAGCGTTCTTTGGAAAATACCATCGTGTTCTGCGCTTCCAGGATGTTGCCGTTTACCGAACCGCCCGTCAGCTTGCGTACCCGGATTGCGCCATCTATTTTTTGATATAAATAAGCAAGACGGATCTCTCCGCCGAACTGGCCGGAAAACGCATCCGTTTGAAAATCGGAGAACGCCGCTATAGAAAGGACGCAGTCATTTTCCGAATCCACTGCCGCCCGCAGCGCTTCCGCGGACATCGTCCCGTTGCGGCACTCCAACGCGGAATAATCCCCCGTCGGTTCGATGCCAAGATAATATGCGTAACGCGCACCGCAATGAATCGTTTTTAATACGCCGCGCTCTGTAAGCACGCGGTCCTGCATCCGAATCCCCTCAGCGCTGTACGGGGCGGTCGCCTTAAGGGACAGCTCCAGCTTTTCTCCTTTCAGACAGGGTTCTTCCCCCTGGAGAAAGCAATCTTTCCGATAAGAAGAATATCCGGCGTAAATCATGCCGCCCTGCGTTCTGCTCCTATAATAATCAAGCAGCGTCGCGACATGAGGACCCGCAAGCATCACGGCATACTTGCCCGCTGCCGGAAGATCAAACGCCTCCGCGCGGTCCTCCGTATTCTGCAGGGCCGCCCGCGCTTTCTCCGTAAGCTGCCCGTATTCCGGAACGCGGTAGGCAAACTGCGTATGCAGCTCCACATCCTGCCCGTTGGCAATACACTGCGTCACGAACTCACCGTTAAAATAATACCGCACATAACTGACGTCGATTCCGGCCGCATTTACCACGCGCAGCGCATGGCGCTCCGCAAAGATTTCCGCGGAATTTAAAAAACTTTTGCACGCGCCATCCTCCGCCCGGAAAAGCGCGTCCGCCATTCGAAAAGCTTCCGCCGGAAGATCATACGATTTCCCGGTGCCTGCCGCGGGCGCGTCAGCAGAGGACGCGGGCAGTTCATAAAATTTATTTTTGACAAAAGAAGCCGCATAATACGCTTTATTAAGCGCAGCGCCGATTTCTTCCGTACCCATATCGGGATGAATTACCGCCGCCGCCGAACCGCGCATTTTCACACCGCCGCTTTCGAAATCTCTGTAAACCGTCACGGTGCAGTCCGTAACGGAAGTACTCCGTACGATATCGATTTCTTTTCGGATATAAAACAATTCCGCCGATTGTTTCCGATCCTCATTGATTCTGTAATATTCGATCCCGTTTTTCTGCAATTCGGCCTGAATTCTTGCAATCGTATCCATCTCCGACCCTATCCTTTCCCGGTAAAATCATTTTCAGCCCAGCCGGATGCGCGCTTTGATATACGGACCGCCGTCAGAGACTTTCACCCATTCCTTATATCCTTTGCCGCAATATCCCCCGCCGCCGAGTTCCACCTTCTCGGAAAGCATCGTAATCGATTTCAGCAAATCGGGCACATAGCCCGTGAGCACGATCGGCGAGAAAATTTTACCCGTAAGCTTCCCATCCCGAATTTCCCGCGCAACGTTCACCATGCACTGGATTCCCCAATTCTTGGGATCTTCCATACCGCTCCTTGCATTCTCCAGTAAAAATCCGTATTTTACCGAAGCAATCATCTCTTCTACCTTGTCCGTTCCGGCTTCGAAAAACGTATTTGTCATCCGCGTATACGCTTTGCGCTTGTAGCTTTCCCGCCTGCCGTTCCCGGTCGGATCCGTGCCAAGCCGCGCCGCGCTGCGCAGATCGCTGATGCCGCGCTTTAATATTCCTTTTTCTATGATGACCGTATCCTGCGCGTCCGTCCCCTCATCGTCGAAAAGATAGGAAGCCGTCTGCTGCGCTGCAATTGCGCCGTCGTGCATCGTAACGAGCGGTGAAGCCACATATTTGCCGATATATTGTTCCGCAAGCGCCCGTTTCTTTACAAACATATCCATTTCCACTCCGTGTCCGAATGCCTCGTGTACGATCATCCCCGTAACTTCCGGCGTACAGATACAATCGTATTCGCCGGGGACGATCGGTTCGCTGTCCAGCAGGGCAACCGCGCATTGCACATTTTCTTCCACATCGTTCTCCATCTCGGCGAAAACTTCCGCGCCGCCGAGATTGGAATACCCTTTATAATAATCTTTGATTTCCTCGCCGCGCGCAACAAGCACCATAACCGCACTCGTCATCCAGAGGATATTCTGTTCCTTTTGTTCCGTAATTTCCCCGCCGCTGCCCTTCAGAAACAGCTTCGCATGCCTGCGGTAACTGCAGGAAACGCTGCAGTCCAGTACATTCTCATTACCGGCAAGCGCCTTGCCGCGGATTTTATCGAGATGCGCGAGGATCGCGTCGTCTCCCAGTTCCTCCGGATGGATCTCATATTCCGTAAAATACTCCGTTTGCCCCGCACGTTTCGTCTTTGGGATCCGCTCCGGCAGAATACGCCCGTCCGCCTGTCTTTTTGTTTCACAAAGGAGATTCGAAAGGGCCGCTCCGATCTCCGTAAAAAATTCTTCTCCGATTTCACTGCAGGAATATTCCGCGGAAATCCTGCCATCAAATACGCGGATTACGAATCCGCGCGTGCTAAACATGATATCGTCGGCGATATTTGTGCCCGCTCTGGAAATACTGTATTTTTTACTCTTGGAGTTAACCGCCAGAATGCTTGCTTCCAGGAATCCGCAGCCCCGAACCGTTTCACAGCCGAATTCATATTCCTCACCGCATGTCAGAAACCCGATCAATTTTACCATAAGCGGTTTTTCCTCATTCAGATAACGATCCGCTTTGAGTTTCTGTTTTCTCTGTCCGGACATTGCAAATCACGCCTCCTTATTTAGATTATTATATTATTATATAACATTCCCTTTTTTTATTCAATGAATTGTCACAAATCCGATTTTTACTGAAACAACCGGCGTTCGGTAAAAAAATTTGACTTTGGTATACGGCGTATTTACAATAGCAAGGGAGGTGCGGACGATATGGGAGACAGGCCGGTCCTGACAGGCGCAACCGCGTGCGAAGAATTCCAAAAGTATTACTATTTGAAAAACGAATTGACTGCATTCTGCAGGCGGGAAGGGCTTTCGTCCGCCGTAAGCAAGGACGATCTGACGCGGCGGATCGCCCGCTATCTGAAGACCGGAGAGAAAGAACCGGCGCCGCCGGCACGGAAAAAGCAGAAGAACGAGATCATTGCGTACGACGCGCAAATCGGTGAAAATTTTTGCTGCTCGGAGAACAGCCGCACCTTTTTCAAAAATGCGATCGGGAAACGGTTTACCTTCTGCACCGCGTTCCAAGAATGGCTGAAAAGCAACCCGGAGAAGACATACCGCGACGCGGTAGAGGCGTATTATGTTTTAAAAAAACAGCCGCACAAAATCGGGAGACAATTCGAATACAATACGTATATCCGTGATTTTTTTGCCGCAAACCCCGGAAAAACCTTAGCAGACGCCATACGCTGCTGGAACTATAAAAAAAGCCTCCCCGGGCCGCGCAGCTACG
>CABQCN010000108.1 GCA_902462635.1 uncultured Oscillospiraceae bacterium | reverse complement strand
AAAGAAGCGATCGTAAAATACGGATGTCTTACGATAATATACCGGTCAGCCAAAAAAATCACGATGATCTCTGCCGCTATAATCACCGCGAACGCCGCGATTCCGCAGACGAAGCCTTTCATATTATAACGTGCCCAGTGATACGGCTTTCTGTCCGTCTCCCCAAAACCGTGCATCATCATATATATGATACAAATAAAAATAATCGTTACGATGAAAGTATAAACGCTTATCACCGTATAGATCTCCGCATATTGCTGCAGCGCTATGACAATAATAGGAAAAGCAGCCCAGCTGAGGGCTACCGCCAGAAAATAGGCGTATAAAGCTTTTCCTATTCCTTGCATATGCGTTTTGAAATTCAGCATCATAAAACCGTAGTTGCCTCCCAAAGATTGTTCGCTTCCAGTGTACCATTAATTTTGGATAAGCGCAAAAATATTATCGGTTTAAAAGGAATTCTCAAATTTCGATTTTAAAAATCTCCACATTTTTCACTTTTGAAAGATCCAGATCGGATATCTCGTCGCCGAAGACAAACAAGGTCTCTACGCCGCCTGATTCCAGCATTGCTTTTTCTCTGGCGCCTAGCGGTTTTACACCGTGTTTCATCAGGACGTCGTCGTTTACGCCAATCGTCAATTCGGATCCGTCGGCCGCTTTTCCGTTTTTCACCGCCGCAAACGCTGCGGAAGCAGCATATTTATCCGGAACCGGCCTTCCCATTGAATTGGAAGCGATAAAGCCGGGCATCAGCGCGGCGGCAAACGAAACGATTTTTTCGACCTGCTTCCTGCCGCAGGACGCGGAAACAAGCACGCCGATTTTACCGGCCGAAATTGCTCCATCCTTCAGAATCTTTCCAAGCGCCTTCCGCACGTCCTCGATAGAATCTCCCAGCGTATACCGTTCCGGCAGCAGGAATCTGCCTCTTTCGCACAGCACATCCCCATCCTTCGCATTGATCGGGACCGCTTTTAATATAGCGTTTCCATAATGGGAAACGAGCAAATCGCAGCCGGCGCTGCATAATTTGCAGCGATAAGCAAAAAGATTTTCCGGAAGCGGAACCGCTTTCATTCCGTTCATATTCTCCGTGAGCGCGCCGGTAGGACAAACGGAGACGCACAATCCGCAAGACATGCAATCCGCTTCTTTCAGCGGAAGTCCCATTGCCGGCTGGACCGTCGTATCGAATCCGCGGTCTACGAGTCCAAGTACGCCGCGGCCCGTTACTTCTTCGCACGCCCGCACGCACAATCCGCAAAGAATGCATTTATCGGCATCTCTGGTAAAATATTCCGATTTTGTTTTCAGGCTTCTGCGATGGTGTTTATCTCCTCCGATACGCTCCGGCCGGATCTCGTACCGGTTCGCGTAATCCAGCAGGCGGCATTCGTAAAAATCAAGGCAGCCGCATTCCAGGCAGCGTCCCGCTTCCCGCTCCGCATCTTCCCACGAAAAGCCGTCCATATATTCCTTAAAATCATGTTTGCGTTCCTGCGCAGGGCGATGGCGCAAAGGAATGCGTTCTTCCGTCCCTCGGAATGCATATTCCTCGCGAATCTCTTCTGTTGTGACGTCCCGTTTCGAATAAAACGTATTGTCCTCATTTCGCAGCCGCTCCGTTTCCGCGCCGCCGGTAAGATAGGCGTGCGCCGCGGCCGCAGCTTTCTGCGCTTCCGCAATCGCGGCGATCGCAATCCCCGGACCTTTATTCGTAACGTCTCCGCAGGCAAAAACGCCAGGCATCGATGTGGTAAAACGATCTTCGTCCGCCACAAGCGTATTCTTCTTCGTATGCTCAAGGGATTCGAAACCGGTGATATCGCAGCCCTGGCCGATCGCCATAATAACCGTATCGACGTCAATGTTTTCAAATTCGCCTTCCACCGGCACAGGCGCGCGGCGTCCGCCGGCATCCGGTTCTCCGAGCTTCATTTTTTGAGCTTTTATTTGTGTAACAGTACCGTTTTCACCAATAATTTCTACGGGATTGCATAAAAATTTAAAAACGACGCCTTCTTCTTCCGCTTCGTCGATTTCCACCTGATCGGCCGGCATTTCCGCCCTTGTCCTTCTGTAAATCGTATAGACTTCTTCCGCGCCGGCCCGCACCGCGCTTCGGCAGGCGTCCATTGCCGTGTTTCCGCCGCCGACAATGGCAACGCGTTTTCCGAGTGCAGGTACCTTTCCGCACGCGATTTCACGCAGAAAATCGATCCCGCCCAAGACGCCGGACAACGATTCCCCGGGGATCCGCATTTTGCTGCTGGTCCACGCGCCGATAGCGACGATCACCGCGTCGTACTTCTCGGAAAGGCGCTGCAGCGTATATTCTCCCGCGCCGATTTTAATATGATTCTGCATCGAGATTCCCATTGATGCAAGCAGCGCGACCTCCTCCGCGACGACGGCTTTCGGCAGCCTGTATTCCGGAATTCCATACCGGAGCATCCCGCCCATTTCCGGCATCTTATCAAATACATCCACGCTATGGCCTTTTCCTCTAAGTACCGCGGCGGCCGTCAGCCCCGCCGGGCCGCCGCCGATAATGGCAACCCGCTTGCCTGTATCCGGTAAAACCGTAGGTTTATATGCATTTTTCCCTTTATCGAGATTGACGTCCGCCGCGAACCGCTTCAGATTCGCAATGGAAACCGGCTCTTCGAGCGCCGATCTCCTGCACGCCTTCTCGCACGGATGCGGACAAACGCGGCCGATTGAGGCAGGCAAAGGAATTTTATCCATAATCAGACGGATCGCTTCTTCGGTAAAACCATTTGCGATCAATCCCACATATCCCTGACAGTCTGTATGCGCCGGACATTCCAGCATACAAGGCGGACGGCAGTCTCCGGTATGATCCGTCATCAAAAGCTCGATTGCAATTTTCCGCGCCTGCACGACGCGCGGCGTTTCCGTACAAATTTCCATACCTTCAAATTGCGGCCCGATTTCCGTGGAACACGACCGCATAAGTTTTCCGCCCTTTGCATTTTCCACGACGCACACGCCGCAGGCGCCGTATGATTTTACTTTGTCATTATGACAGAGAGAGGGGATTTCGATTGCATAGCGCGCCGCTACATGGATCAAAAGCTCGCCGGGTTCCGCCTCGACGTCTGTATGATTTATTTTAAAATGTACGCTCATCCTAATTTCTTCCTTTCGATATTACACGCTGACCGCGCCGAATTTGCATGATTCCATGCACTTACCGCATTGAATGCATTTTGCGTCGTCGATCGTATGCGGTTCCTTCACGCTCCCCGCAATCGCTCCCACGGGACAGTTTTTCGCGCACAGCGTACAGCCGCGGCATTTTACAGGATCGATCCGATACGAAATCAAGCGCGCGCAGTGACCTGCGGGACATTTTTTATCATAAATATGCGCTTCATATTCCTTCCGGAAATACCGGATCGTCGTCAGCACCGGATTCGGCGCTGTCTGGCCAAGCCCGCAAAGCGCGCCGTCTTTGATGGTCGTACACAGTTCTTCGAGAAGCTCGATATCCCCGTCCCGCCCTTCGCCGGTTACGATCCTGTTGAGAATCTCCAGCATCCGCTTTGTGCCGATCCGGCAATGGATACATTTTCCGCAGGATTCTTTTGCCGTAAAATCCAAAAAGAATCTGGCCATGTCCACCATGCAGGTGGATTCGTCCATAACTACCATTCCCCCGGACCCCATAATCGCACCCGTCGCAGAAAGCTTTTTATAATCGATCACGGTGTCGAGAAGCGCCGCCGGAATACAGCCGCCGGATGGGCCGCCCATCTGCACCGCCTTAAATTCTTTATCGTTTCGCATTCCGCCGCCGATATCGAAGATAACGTCCCGCAGCGTTTTCCCCATCGGAATCTCTACGAGTCCGCCTCTTTTAATTTTCCCCGTCAGCGCGAATACCTTCGTTCCTTTACTGTCTTCCGTTCCCAACGCGGCGAACGCAGCGCCGCCCTTTTCAAGGATCCAGGGTACATTCGCGTATGTTTCCACATTATTGATATTAGAAGGCTGCTGCCAATAGCCTTTTTGCGCCGGAAAAGGCGGTTTCAGACGCGGCATGCCGCGCTGTCCTTCCAGCGATTCGATCAACGCCGTTTCCTCGCCGCATACAAACGCTCCGGCTCCGGCCTTAATCCGCATTTTACAGGAAAAACCGCTGCCTGCGATATTTTCGCCGAGATATCCGCGTTCTTCTGCCTGGCGGATGGCCTTCGTCAGCCGCACGATCGCAAGCGGATATTCCGCGCGTACATATACGACGGCCTCGCTTGCCCCGATCGCATACGCGGCGATCAGCATCCCCTCGATCAGGTTATGCGGGTCGCTTTCGATCACCGCCCGGTCCATAAAAGCGCCCGGATCCCCCTCGTCCGCGTTGCAGATCAGATATTTCTGCGCTCCGGCGGACTGCCTGGCCGCGTTCCATTTGAACCAGGTTGGGAAGCCGGCGCCGCCCCTTCCGGCCAAACCGGAAATTTGAATGGTTTCGATGACCTGCTCCGGCGTCATTTCCCGCAGAACCTTTTCAAGCGCCCGGTATCCGCCCGCGCCGATATACTCCTCTATACTCTCGGGATTTATGATTCCGCAGTTGCGGAGCGCGATCCTCGTCTGCTTCTCGAGAAACGCACGGTCTTCCGCCGTCAGCTCCAGACTTTGTAAAAGCGCCCCGTCGAACGCTTTCTGTTCGAGGGCATTTAAAAATTCAGGTAAAATATCCGTTCCCACTTTACAGTAGGTACGTTTCTTTCCGCCCTCCACGACGTCTACGATGGGTTCCAGGTAACACATGCCGATACATCCCGTTATGGAAAGCTCTGCAAATTTTGCGTGCTTCGCAAAATAATCATAGATCTTCGCCGCACCTGCCGCAATTCCGCAGCTGCCTTCACCGATTATTACTTTCATTTGCCTTATTCCTCGCTTTTTTGTCTGATTTCTTTTAAAATCGATCTTGTCTTGTCCGGGGTCAGCGAACCGTACGTTTCGTCATTGATCATCATTACCGGCGAGAGGCTGCAGCAGCCGAGACAGGCTACGACCTTCAGAGAAAACAAACCGTCTTCCGTCGTTTCGCCATCTCCGATTCCCAGCTCCTCCAAAATGGTTTCTTCGATTTTTTTGGCGCCGTTCACATGACAGGCCGTACCGTTGCACAGCAGAATCAAATATTTTCCTACCGGGCGGAAACGGAATTGCGTGTAAAAAGTAGCAACGCCCAATACTTTTGCGGGCTTGATCCCCGTTTGCTCCGAAATATGCCACAATACGTCCACCGGCAAATATCCATATATTTCCTGCGCATGCTGAAGTATGGTAATAAGACTGCCCGGCACCTGGGCATATTCCTCAAGTACCGGCTGCAGTTTTGCATAATCTTGTTTTTCCTGGCAGTTACAATGATCACAATGTTCCATGTTCTTTTATATTGTCCTTTCAATACCGGATAAATGTTTTATTTATAAAGTTTCGTCTCATTCCTCTACCGGAGGTATCGGTTCCTCGGTTGTCGGACCTTCTGTCGGCGGCTCTGTCGGTGCTTCCGTCGGCGGCTCTGTCGGTGCTTCCGT
>CABQCN010000107.1 GCA_902462635.1 uncultured Oscillospiraceae bacterium | reverse complement strand
ACGGATGGTATTATATTCATTTCCGCCGCTATTGTCAAGCATAATTTTTACTTTGTGAGTCTTGCGGTTTCCCGTGCGATCGCGAGTTCTTCATTCGTGGCGATCACAAATGCTTTTACCCGGGAATCGTCCGTGGAAATTTCCACTTCGTCAGCCTTGATGTTGTTTTTTGCGGGATCGATCCGCAGGCCGAGATATTCCAGCCCGCTTGCGCAATTCATACGCGCTTCCGCATCGTTTTCGCCGATTCCTGCCGTAAACACGACGGCATCGACGCCGTTCATGACCGCAGCGTACTGCCCGATATAGGACTTTACCCGGTATGCGAAAATCTGGAGCGCGAGCTTCGCCCTGGAATTCCCTTCTTTCATCGCAGTAGTAACGTCTCGCATATCGCTGCTGACGCCGGAGACGCCGGCCAGTCCTGATTTTTTGTTAAGGATCGTATTCATTTCACTTGTAGAAAGGTGTTCGTTTTCCATCAGGAACAGGACGACGGCAGGATCGAGAATCCCGCTTCTGGTTCCCATTTCCAGCCCGTCCAGCGGCGTGAATCCCATGGAAGTATCCATGCATTTTCCGCCTTTGATCGCTGCGATGCTGCCTCCGTTTCCGATATGACAAGTGATGAGCTTCAGATCCTTCAGCGGTTTTCCGAGAATGTCGGCGCAGCGTTCCGCGACATATTTGTGAGAGGTCCCATGGAATCCGTACTTACGGATTCCGTATTTTTTATAATATTCATACGGCAATGCGTACATATACGCTTCTTTGGGCATCGTCTGATGAAACGCCGTATCGAACACCGCGATCTGCGGTACGCCCTTCATCGCTTTCTGGCACGCTTTGATGCCGATGATGTTCGGGGGGTTGTGGAGCGGCGCGAGCGGTACGCATTCTTCGATGGCTTTCATGACTTCGTCGTCGATGATCGCAGATTCGTGAAACTTCTCGCCGCCGTGCACGATCCTGTGCCCCACTGCGGAAATGTCCTTCAGACTGTCGATCACGCCATATTCTTTATTCGTCAGCGCTTTTACGACTTCGGCAATTGCCGCGTTGTGGTCCTTGAGTTCCACCTCGATGACTTTAGCATCTTTTCCCGTCGCTTTTTGCTTTACAAAGGAGTCGTCGATGCCGATTCTGTCGCAAAGCCCTTTTGCGAGTACGTTTTCATTTTCCGAATCGATCAATTGATACTTTAATGAGGAGCTTCCGCAATTGATTACTAATATATTCATGGATTTCCGCCTTTCTTCCTGTCAGCCTTGCGCCTGTACCGCCGTGATCGCGACGACGCCTACGATGTCTTCTGCGGCGCAGCCTCTCGAGAGGTCGTTGACCGGTTTTGCAACGCCCTGCAGGATCGGTCCGTACGCTTCTGCTTTTGCGAGCCTTTGCGTGAGCTTATACGCAATGTTTCCGCAGTTCAGATCCGGGAATACGAGCACGTTTGCAGCTCCGGCCACGTTGCTTCCGGGCGCTTTGGATTTGCCGATTGCCGGAACGAGCGCCGCGTCTGCCTGCAGTTCACCGTCGAGCCTGAGTTCCGGCGCTTTTTCTTTTGCCAGCTGCGTTGCCGCAATGACTTTCTCCGTAAGTTCGCTCTTCGCGCTTCCGTAAGTAGAATAAGAAAGCATCGCGACGATCGGTTCTTCCTGCACGAGCTGTTTAAAAGAATGCGACGACTCGATCGCAATATCCGCCATGTCTTCCGCGGAAGGATTTTCCACGAGTCCGCTGTCCGCGTATACAAAGATACCGTTTGCGCCGTATTCGCAGTTCGGTACTACCATGACAAAAAATGCGGAAACTTTGCTGGTGCCCGGTTTTGTTTTTAAAATCTGGAGCGAAGGCCGTACCGTATCCGCCGTGGAATGCGCGGCTCCCGATACCATCCCGTCCGCTTCGCCCATTTTTACCATCATCGTTGCAAAATAAACATAGTCCTTCATCATGGCCTGCGCTTTCTCCGGCGTCATGCCTTTTGCTTTTCTCAGTTCGTAAAACGCATTTGCATATTCCTCGAATTTTTCATATGTTTCGGGGTTCACGATTCTGCATTTCGAAAGATCGAGTCCCTCCGCCAATTGATTGATTTTCTCCGGAACACCTACTAAAATGATATCTGCGATTCCTTTTTCCTGCACCATTGCCGCTGCTTGGATCGTACGGATATCTTCGCTTTCAGGAAGTACGATCGTCTTCCTGTCTTTCTTTGCTCTTTCGCAAATCTGTTCCAAAAAATTCATTTTGAGCTACGCCACCTTATCGATATTTATTTTTATTCTTTATATTACCTCGGACAAAAAGTCCGTTTGACATTTTACATCTTTCCCGTATGTAAATCAAGTAAAATCTCCTTCCGATCTTTCTGGTTATACGCCGGGAATCCGTCCGGCGCAAAAACGGATTTTTCAGCGCGGCCGATCACGACCAGGATTTTAGTAAAAACGGGGATTTTAATTGTAAACTTTGCCAAAAATGGCGATTTTCCAGGATTTTTCAATTGACAGATCCGCCAGAATTTTCTATAATTTCCAGTGATAGAGAAAGGAAGCATTTCATATGGATACCGTAGCAAACAAAAGAAAAAGACAAGAGATACATACGAACAGGAAGCGTTTATCCGTATTGCTGGCCGGATTCGTCCCGCTGCTTTGTTATATAATCGTTTTAATGCAGGGGATTTCATTGATTGCCGACGGTAAAACGGGGCTTGCCTATGTCAATACCAACGAAACGAATCTTGCGGTCAGGGCGTACGCAGGCACCGACAGCATGCTGCTCGACAGACTGCCGAAGGGGTCGCAGGTCAAGGTCGTCGGCGCAGCCGTGGATGGATCCGGGAAAACGTGGTATGAGGTAACATACCTGCGCGCCGGCGATACCTGGCGCAGCGGATACGTGCTTTCCACTTATTTGCAATTTTATAATGATATCGCGCCGGCCGGAGAAGATCCCGCATTCGAAAAATATCTGGAAGAGCAGAAGTTCCCGGAAAGTTACAAGGCGCCGCTCCGGGTGCTCCATAAACAGCATCCGAAGTGGGTATTTCAGGCGCAGATGATCGATCTGGACTGGAGCACCGCAGTATACGAAGAAGGCAAAGTCGGCGTAAATATGATCCATCCCTATTATGCGGCATCCTGGCGTTCCATGGAAGAGGGCGCCTATAATTGGGATACGAAGGAATGGATTTATTTGGACTCGGGCTGTTACGGCGTTTCCGCCACGATCAACGCGTATTTTCTCGATCCCAGGAACGGACTTGCCAATGATTCGAGCATCTTTCAGTTCGAAGATCTCATCTATCTCCCGGAGCTTCATAATGCCGACGATACGTACAGCGTCGTGAAAGGAACGTTCCTGGCCGGCGAATATGAATTTGAGGCAGTCCGCGACGACAGCTTTTACCCGTCTTACGGAATCGTGGCCGGTTCCCAAAAAGCAGACGGAACCGTTACCTATAAATTTTCTTATGTCGATACGATCATGCAGGCCGCCAAAAAAGCGAATGTCAGCCCGTTCTTCCTGGCCTCCCGCATCCGGCAGGAAATGGGGGTAAACGGGACGGATCTCGCATTCGGGACTTACGGGAAAGACGATCCGGAGAAATATAAATTATATAAAGGATATTTCAACTTTTTCAATATCGGCGCTTACGCGCACAGCGGCAGGGAAGCGCGGGAAAACGGCGCAATCTATGCGAAGCAAGATGGTTCTTACTACCGTCCATGGACGAATCCGTACAAAGCGATTTTGGGCGGCGCGGAATTTTTAGGAAGCGGTTATATACGAAAGGAACAGAACACGTTATATCTGCAGAAATTCGACGTCACGGATGGCGGAAACGGGCGGTATTACCATCAATATATGTCCAATGTCAATGCTCCGACAGACGAAGCGTCTACCATGAAGAAAGCATACGTCAATTCCGGCATTCTCGATACGAGAATCTTTACGTTTGAAATCCCGGTGTACCGCAATATGCCGGAACTGGCGGCGGCGGCTCCCGCAAACGATGACAAGAACGCCACGAACAATAACTGGCTCTCCTCCATTTCCGTATCCGGAGGCACGTTCAATCAGGCGTTTTCCCGGACGACGTACGAATATACGGTAACGGTACCCGGCGGCACGAGTTCCGTGAATATCGCGGTACAACCGTGCGATTCGGGCGCCACGGTACTCGGCGCAGGTAAAATTTCACTCTCTTCGGACTCTACAAAGCATGTCATCACGGTTTTGGCGCCCAGTTATGAACTGCGGACCTATACCGTAAATATCGTACGGAAAGGCGGCGCGCCATCAACCCCGACAGAACCTCCGGCGACGGCGACGCCGAAGCCAAGTCCCTCGCCCGCTCCGGATCCTACGATCAAAAGCGCCGTTTACGATATCGGAACGTATGTCACGGGCGTGGAACCCGGCACGGACGCCGCAAAATTTTTGAATAATTTCACCGTAGAAAATGGAAGAATACAATTGTTGAATGCATCCGGCGCGTCCAAAAACGGAACCGTAGCAACAGGCGATATATTACAATTGTATAAAGAAAACACCGCCGTCAAATCATATCCTGTCGTCATTTACGGCGACGTAAACGGAGACGGCAATATTTCGCTGGCCGATCTGGTAATGGTGCAACGGCAGCTGCTCAAAATCAAAATACTGGACGGACCGCATTTTACCGCCATGGACACCAATCACGATCAAAAGTGTTCGCTGGCCGATATCGTAACGATCCAACGCCATCTGCTGAAGATCAGTACGATCAAACAACGCTGATAAGGAGTCCGAAAATAGATGAAAAAAATAATTTTACCCCTGATGCTGATATTGGGCCTGATTCTCCCGTGCGCGCTTCCGGCGGAAGCCGCGTCCATGAGCGCGTTTATAGACGTTGATTCCTATGTCGAGGTCGGCGCGGAATTCCGGGTCAGAGTAAGATACGAATCAGACGCCGACGCGACGGTGCAGGCAGTTTTTCAGTATGATTCCTCCGTCGTTACCTTCGTCCGCGCGGACAGCAACAATATCAACGATACCGGCGGAACCATAGAGATCGTTTTATATGAGCATCTTACCTCGCACAAAATCGATTTCTACTTCAAAATGAACCGGGAGGCCGCAGCATCGTTCTCCACGCAGGTATTGGAAAGCTATACCATTAATATGGAAGCGCTTGGGACGCCGTCCGCCAGCAGTACGACCACCGGGTTTTATCCGACGCCGGTGCCTCCGACTCAGCAGCCGACACCGACGCCCACGCCTACGCCCACCCCGTTCATACCGACGGTCGATCCAAGCGCAACGCCTTCGACGCCTCTTGAATTCATGGAAAACGGGGAAATGCGTTTTATCGCGGAAAATATTCCGGAATCCGTTTCTCTTCCCGAAGGGTTTGAAAAAACACAATATAGTTACAAAAACAATGCGTTGTTCGTTATTAAAAACCAGTATGGCGTGATCACGCTTTACGCTACGAATATCGTCGGCGAGAACGGCAGATTTTATCTTTATAATGAAAAAAAAGATACGCTGACGCCCTACATGGAATTTGTCCAGGGCGCCAATACTTACACGTTCCTCCCGCCTGCCGAAGAACTGCCGGAATCTTTCACGGAGACGACCGTGA
>CABQCN010000106.1 GCA_902462635.1 uncultured Oscillospiraceae bacterium | reverse complement strand
GCTCCCTGCGTCACCCCAATATTTTCGAACAATTTTACCCTGAAATTGTTCGAAACGGGGATGGCGGGAAGGCTTGCCCTGGATTTCGAACAATTCCGGACGGTTTTTGTGCGAAAAAATCGGGGGTATGGCGCCAAGGAGGTCTGGAGACGATTTTTTCGTATAATTTGCCGTGGAAATTGTTCGAAAGGGGGAGGGATGGGAAATCCTATCCAGTAAATTCGGATCATTTTCCACGATTATTATATGATTGGTGTTTCTTTTTTATTTAAGACAGAGATTTCCCGCGAAATTTGGTTTTTACACTTTAGTAATTTAGTTGACTACCATGCTAAAGTGGTGTATAATACAGCGAAATAAAGCAGGAGGTGCATTGTGGAGAACCCGGATTTGAAAGTTAAAAATGAAGATGAAGCAGTAATTGCCCTGAAAGAGCTGTACCGTACATACGGATATCAGCCATACAAAATGCGTAAATTCGAAGAATACGATTTATATGTGGAGAATAAAAATTTTCTGGTCAGCGATGATATTATAACATTTAATGATTTCAATGGAAAATTGATGGCGCTTAAGCCGGACGTTACGCTTTCGATCATCAAAAAAGTAAGGACATCGGATGATACGGAGAAGTTATTTTATCATGAAAATGTATACAGAACTTTGAAAAATACGCGCGAAGTACGCGAAATCCTGCAGATGGGCCTCGAATGTATCGGAGACGTGGGGGTATATGAAACGGGGGAAGTGCTCAGCCTTGCGGCAAAAAGCCTGGAAGTGCTGACGGATCATTATGTGATCGATATTTCACACATGGGATTTATTCACGGACTGCTTTCCGCTGCGGGAATCGATTTTTCCAAACGTGCAGAAATTATGAACTACATCAAAGAAAAAAATTCGCATGATATCCTGAAACAGTGCGAAAAAGCGGGCGTCGGAAGCGACATCGCGGAAAAAATATGCCATACGGCTTCCTTATGGGGTTCCTTTGACCTCGTACTTCCGGTGCTCAGAGAACTCAGCGTGAACACGGAAACCGAAGACGCGATACGGGAATTGGAGGCAATCTATACTATTTTTAAAATCAATGGAAGCAGCGATCATATGAAGATCGATTTCTCCGTCATCAATGATATGAATTATTATAACGCGGTTGTTTTCCAGGGATTTGTGGAAGGAATCCCCGTCAATGTACTTTCCGGGGGAAGATACGACAAACTTCTGGAACGATTTGAAAAGAAATCCGGCGCCATCGGTTTTGCCGTATATCTGGGCATTCTTTGGCAATATGTCGCGTCTCCGAAAAATGCAGACGCGGAAATCGTCATTTATTACGACAGCGATACGGATCTGCAGGCGCTGGCAAAAACGGTAAAACAATTTGCCGCGGAAGGACGAAGCACGACGGTTTATAAAAAAGGCAGCGGCAAGACTTTAAAATGCGGCAGAAGATATGAAATGCAGGGCGGGAGGCTTGTGGAATTATGATCAATATTGCGCTGCCAAAGGGCAGGCTGGGTGAAAAAGTATACGGAATATTTGAAAAAATCGGATATGGCTGTCCTGCGATCCGCGAGAACAATCGGAAACTCATTTTCGAAAATGCGGAAAACGGCGTGCGCTATTTCTGGGTAAAGCCTTCCGACGTTGCGATTTATGTGGAACGCGGCGCCGCGGATATCGGCGTCGCGGGAAAAGATATTTTACTGGAATACGCGCCAGAGGTATATGAATTGAACGATTTAGAGATCGGAAAATGCCGCATGTGCGTCGCGGCAAAGAAGGGATTCGAAGACAATACGGAACGAACGCTGCGGGTCGCGACGAAATTTCCGAATATCGCGCGGGAATTTTACGGCAGAAGAAGCAGGGAAATCGATATCATAAAATTAAACGGCTCTATCGAGCTGGCGCCGATTCTGAATCTTTCGGATGTCATCGTGGATATCGTGGAAACCGGTACGACGCTGCTGGAGAACGATCTGGAACCGATCGAGGAAATCGTGCCCATCAGTGCGCGCCTGGTGGCAAACAAAACGAGTTATAAATTCAAATATGATGCGATAAAAACGCTTTGCACAAAATTGCGGGAGGGATAACGGCATGATACGGATCCTGAAAAGAGATACTTTTAAGAGAGAAGAAATTTTACCGGAGCCTATGGAACAGAAAGAAATTGCAAGCGCCGTGCGGTCGGTTCTGGAGGACGTCAGGGCGCGCGGGGATGCGGCGGTAAAATATTATACGAAAACATTCGACCGTGTGGAACTTACGGGAGCGCTTCTCGAAGAACCGGAAGCGATCGCAAAAGGCGCCGCGGCGGCGGATCCCGCTTTTCTCGCGGCGCTGGAACGGGCGGCAGACAATATCTTTCGCTTCCACGAAAAGCAGAAACAGAACGGATTTGCAATACAGGAAGCAAACGGTATTATTACGGGGCAGCGCGTGATTCCGCTGAAGACGGTCGGGATCTATGTACCGGGAGGAACGGCGCGCTATCCGTCCACCGTCCTGATGAATTGTATCCCCGCGAAAATCGCCGGCGTCGAAAAGATTCTGATTACGACGCCCCCCGACCGGGATGGAAACGTGCCGCCGCAGATATTGGCGGCCGCATCTGTGGCCGGCGCAAATTATATTATAAAGGCGGGCGGCGCTCAGGCCATCGCCGCACTCGCTTACGGAACGGAGACCATACCGCGCGCCGACAAGATCGTAGGTCCCGGAAACGCGTATGTCGCGGAAGCAAAGCGGCAGGTGCAGGGAATCGTGGATACGGACATGATCGCGGGACCAAGCGAAATCCTCATTGTGGCGGACGGGAAAAACAATCCGGACGTTACGGCAATGGACCTGCTGTCCCAGGCGGAGCACGATAAGATGGCAACCGCGGTGCTGATTACAGACGAGGAAACCTTTGCCCGGCAAGTTGCGGAAGCGCTGGAACGCCTGATCCCATCGCTGCCGCGCAGCGACATTGCGCGCGCTTCTATTGACAACAATGGTAAAATAATCATAACGTCCTCGATTCGCATTGCCATCGAGGCGGCAAACGAAATCGCGCCGGAACACTTGGAGCTGTGTGTGGACAACCCCTTCGACTATCTGAGCCTGGTGCGGAACGCCGGTTCCGTTTTTCTGGGAAGAAATTGCCCGGAAGCGCTCGGCGATTATTACGCCGGGCCGAATCACACGCTTCCTACGGGCGGCACGGCGCGGTTCTCCAGCCCGCTTTCGGTGGAGGACTTCGTCAAAAAGTCGGCATATACGTATTATACCGCGGAAGCGCTGGAAAAAGCGTGCAAGGATATCGTAACGATTGCCGAAGAAGAAGGACTGCAGGCGCACGGACGTTCCGTGAGCTTACGATGCGGGCTTTTGGGGAATACTGTAAAATAAAAACGCTCGAAAGGATACGGTGGACGCCGACATGAGCAAATTTCTGAACAAAAAATACGGTATGCTGGAGACATATAAACCGGGAGAGCAGCCGCAGGACAGAACCTATATTAAATTGAATACCAATGAGTCGCCTTACCCGCCCTCGGAAGGCGTTCTGGAGGCGCTCGGCAGAGAAGCCGTATCCCAGCTCAATCTGTACCCCGATCCGGACTGTGCGGAGCTGCGCAGCACCATCGCGGCGCATTACGGGGTGAAAACGGAAAACGTATTTGTTGCGAATGGGTCGGACGATATTTTGTCGTTTTCCTTTATGGCGTTCTGCGGCAGGGATTCCGAAGCCGTTTTCCCGGACATCACTTACGGATTTTATAAAGTTTACGCGGAACTTTACGGCGTGCCGTATAAGGAAATCCCGCTGATGGATGATTTTACCGTACGGATGGACGATTATTACGGAATCAACAAAAACATCATCCTCGCCAACCCAAACGCGCCTACGGGGCTGACGGTTTCCCTCAATGAGATTGCCAAAATCTGTGAAACGAATCCGGATAATATTGTGCTTATCGATGAAGCGTACGTGGATTTCGGCGGGGAAAGCAGTTATCCGCTGACACGGCAATATGAGAATCTGATCACTGTGATGACGTATTCAAAATCCCGTTCCATGGCGGGGGCAAGGCTAGGTTTTGCCATTGCAAACGAAGCGCTGACCGCGGATCTGAACCGCATCAAATATTCTACGAATCCGTACAGCATCAACCGCCTGACGATGCGCGCGGGAACAGCGGCGATCCGGGACGACGCATATTATAACGCGAACTGCAAAAGAATCGCGAATACGCGGGAGTATGCTAAACAAGTATTGCGGAAAGAAGGGTTTACGGTCACGGATTCGAAAAGTAATTTTTTGTTTGTGAGACACGGCGCCGTCGTCGGCGAAGAACTGTATCAGGAACTGAAAGCGCGGGGAATCCTCGTGCGTCATTTTTCAAAGGAACGAATCAAAGATTATATTCGGATCACCGTAGGAACGGAAGCGCAAATGGAAGCGCTGTTGGAAACGCTGCGGCAGATCCTTTCTGAAAAAACGGGAGGAACGGTATGAAAAAAGCGCGAAGCGGAAAAATCATCCGCGATACGGCGGAAACACAGATCGAGCTGGAACTCTGTATAGACGGCAGGGGAGAATCTGATCTATATACAGGTTGCGGCTTCCTGAACCACATGCTGATTTTGTTTGCAAAGCACGGAAATTTCGATCTGCATCTTTCCTGCAAAGGAGATACGGACGTAGACCTGCACCACACGGTGGAAGATGTCGGAATCTGCCTGGGAAAAGCTTTTGCGGAAGCGGCTGGCGAGCTGCGCGGCGTCAAACGCTACGCGCATGTCGTGCTGCCGATGGATGAAGCGCTCGTCTTGTGCGCGACAGACCTTTCCGGCCGGAGCTATCTTTCCTATGAGCTGTTCAACCTGCCTCAGAAGGTAGGGGAATTCGATACGGAACTCGCGCAGGAATTTATGCTTGCTTTTGTACGCAATTTCCCGATCGCGCTCCATATAAAACAGATCTCCGGCACGAACGGGCATCACATTCTGGAATGCGTGTTTAAAGCTTTCGCCAGAACGCTGCGGGAGGCGCTTGCCGCGGATCCGGAAAATCCGGACGCGATTCCTTCCACAAAGGGGGTTTTGTAAAATGATCGCGATTATTGATTACGGTGTGGGCAATCTGTTTTCGCTGTCGTCATCGCTCCGTTTTATCGGACAGGACGCCGTGGCGACGAATGACCGCCGCGTAATCGCAGAAGCGGAAAAACTCATTCTCCCGGGCGTCGGCGCTTTTTCCGACGCGGCGCGGGCGCTGCGCCTTACGGGCCTATATGACGTGCTGATCCGGGAAACGGCGAAAGGAAAACCCCTGCTCGGGATCTGCCTCGGCATGCAGATGCTTTTTACGAAAAGCTATGAATACGGGGAATATGAAGGACTGAACCTGATTCCCGGGAATGTCAGACCGCTTGCGCCGGTGATCGGACCCCAGTACAAGGTGCCGCATATCGGTTGGAATGCTTTGCTATTTCCCGAAGACAGGCCCCAAAGTAAGTTATATCGTTATGTGGAGCCGGGGGAATTTGTATATTTCGTACATTCGTATTACGCGGCGGACTGCGCGTCTTATGTCAGCGCATATACGGAATATGGCGCGCAAATTACGGCTTCCGTAGAAAAAGACAATATTTACGGGACGCA
>CABQCN010000105.1 GCA_902462635.1 uncultured Oscillospiraceae bacterium | reverse complement strand
GAGCACCGTTTTCGATGTGCTTTCAGAAATCACTTGCCGCACCACTGTCGTATCATAATTCTTTACCACAATATTGTCTTTGTCGGTAATTTCCTTTACGATCCGCGGCTGTATCAGTTTACCGCCGTTCGCGATCGCGCAATACGCCGTCGCGAGCTGAATCGGCGTAATCTGCACCCGCTGCCCGAACGCCGTGACCGCCATGTCGATTTCCGTCGGATTGCTGTGGAAAATACTGTTTGCTTCTCCGGAAAGTAAAATCCCCGTTTTTGTCCGGAATCCGAACGACTCGATATACCGGTAAAACGTTTCGATTCCGATTTGCAGAGAAAGCTTTGCAAATACGGGGTTGCAGGAATTCTTCACGGCATCTGCAAAGGTTTCGCTCCCGTGGTCGTTCGATTTCCGCCAGCAGCGGATCTTCCAGCCGGACAGGTCCAGCGGGGAATCGCTGACCATCGTATCTTTGTTGACGATTCCTTCTTCGATTCCGATTGAAGTCGTAATGGATTTAAACGTAGATCCCGGTTCATACGTATCCGTAAGCGCTTTATTTCTCCATACGGTTTCGCTGAGTATTTTAACCGATTCGCTGGTATTGCCGATCCAGCTGCCGCTGTCGTATCCGGCCGGCGCGCCGTACGGATCGTTCAGGTTGAAATCGGGATAGGAAGCCATGGCCAGGACATCCCCGGTGTCGGGCTGCATCACGACGATCGCGCCGCCTTCCGAAACGTTGAATTCTTCAATCGTTTCTTTCAGCGCCTTTTCTACCATATTCTGTATTGTGGCGTCGATCGTCAGGATCACATTGTTGCCGTCTTTCGGGTCGAGCCGCGTGATCTCGTCGTACGGAAGTTCATTTCCCGCCGCATCCACCGCGGTAATAATCCTGCCTGCGGTTCCCGTCAGCGTACTGTCGAGCGCAACCTCAATGCCGCATACGAGTCCCTGGTCGTCTTTTCCCGTAAACCCAAGAAGATGGCAAGCCAGATTGTTATTCGGATAATACCGCTTCGTATCTTCGTCGACATAGACGCCCTTTATTTTTTCTTCTTTGATCCAGCTTTTGACCCGGTCGCCAAGCTCGATTTCCAGCTTCTCCGCAATCAGCTTATACCGGCCTTCCGACTGGATCTTCTTCAGGGTTTGCTCATAATCGATCTGTAAAATATCGGACAATCCCTGTGCGATTTTTTTCTGATACGCCTCTGTGTCGCCGTTCGGCGCTTTGTCTTTGATGATTTTCTGATTGACGTTCACAAGGCAGGACGAAACGCTGATCGCAAGCACGTTGCCGTCGCGGTCCATGATCGTACCTCTCTTTGCAGAAATCGTCCTCCAGGAATTTTGCTGCGCATAGGCCTTTTTGCTGTAATAATCCCCCTTGATAAATTGAAGGAAGGCAAAACGAAAAAGCAGCGCTATCATCAAGGCAACTACCGCGACGCATATTGCGACTGTCTTCCCCCGCACTTTATCGTCCCTGTCTTCGCTTTCATAGATCAGCGCTGTTTTTATAAAATTCTGTTTCGTTATTTTTTTCTTTTTTTCTTGCTCATGATCGATGCGGGAATTCCTTGCCACCCTACCACGCCTCCTGTCTTATATGGTAAAATATATGCCGAGCTCCCGCAATTTATATCAGCCCCAGAAAAAGCTTTATACTTCCAAGCGCTTTTTGGTGCCACGCAAGATCCGAAACTTCTTCTTTCGTAAATTCCGTGTTTTTATATTCCGTCTGATCGATTGCTTCGACGCGGACGTATTCGATCTGGTAAGAAAGCGGTTTGTGCATACCGAGCTTCTTTTCGGCAATATTGGCGATTTCCGCGATGCTCATGCTGCTTTCGATATCCAGCTGCATATTTTCCATGGTCGCGTTCAGCTGGTCATATTCCTGCTGCAGCGCGTGATTTTCATAGTTGATCTGCGTCACGGACGCATAACGGAACGCCACGGTAAGCCCGAGCGCCACAATCACGATCACATTTACAATCACGCTGCGCTTGACCTTTTTGTCTTCTTTTTTCTTTTTGATTTCCGTAAGTACGATTTGCTTTTTCTCGATCTTTTCTGCAGGGACGTAAAGTTCCCTGGATTCAAAATCAAAATCATACTGGTACGCGTTGTTTCCATCGACAGACGCCCTGCCGCCGGATCTGTTTCTTCCCCGGTTCATTTGTAATTCCCACCCTGTTATCTTTTGTTTCTATTACAAATCCGATTTCTTTTCGAACACCCGCAGCTTTGCGCTGTGGGAACGGTTGTTTTCCGACTGCTCAATTTCGGAAGCAACGATCGGCTTATTTGTAATCATTTTTCCAAGCGGCTTTTTGCCGCAGACACATACCGGAAAATCCGGCGGGCACGTACATGGGTACGCAGCCTCTTTCATTTTGTTTTTGACGATCCTGTCCTCCAGGGAGTGAAACGTTATGATGCACAGCCGGCCGTTTTCACGCAGCAGCCCGATTGCATCGCCGATTCCCCTTTCCAGTACTTCAAGTTCCCTGTTGACTTCAATCCGGATCGCCTGGAACGTCCTTTTCGCGGGATGCCCGCCGCCCTGCCTCGCTCTGGCAGGAATGGCTGCTTTTATGGCCTCCGTAAGTTCGGACGTCGTTCTGATCGGCGCTGTTTTTCTCCTTTGGCAAATCTTTCCGGCAATTGCAAACGCCCATTTTTCTTCGCCGTATTCCCTGATGATTTTCGCAAGCGCTTTCTCCGGATATTCGTTCACGACCGTTTCCGCAGTCAACGGCGCGTCCCGGTTCATCCGCATATCCAAAGGCGCGTCATACCTATAGCTGAACCCTCGCTCCGGTTCATCGAACTGGTAAGAAGAAACGCCGATATCCAGAAGAATTCCATCCGCCTGCGGTTCTCTTCCCCGTTTCCGTAAAATATCGCCTGCGATTTCCGACATTTTTTCAAAGTTCTCTTTTACAATAATATACTCTGCTTCGCTGCCGCAGGCTTCTTTTGCTTCTTGCAGGCGCCCGGCTGCGGCTTTAATCGCGTCGCCGTCCTGATCGAAGCCGATCAGGATTCCATTCTTCCCCAAATGTTCCAAAATATGGGAGCTATGCCCCGCGCCGCCCAACGTACCGTCAATGTATACGCCATCTGCTTTGATCGAAAGCATTTCGATACATTCCCGGAGCATCACCGGCTCATGATGAAATTCTGTCATATTTTACCTTGGTTTCTTTAGAAGTCCAGGCATTTCGAAGCTTCGGCAAACGAGTCTCCCGTACAATGGTCATAATAACGGTCGTATTCGTCCTTATCCCACAATTCGATATGGTCGCCCGTTCCCAGGACGTGGATTTCTTTCTTGAATTTTGCAAATTCCCGGAGCGGCTGCGAAATACTGAGCCGGCCCTGCGCGTCGAACTCCGCCTCCTGTACCGATCCCAGCAATCTTCTTGACGTGATCCGGTACGCCTCATCCGAAGTTTTCATCTGCAAAAAAGATTCTTTCAATTTCTCAAATCGTTCTCTCGGGTAAATGTTCACACACAGATCAAAGCCCCGCATGAGAATAAAATTCTCACCGAGCTCTTCTCTGAATTTGGCAGGAACGACCGTTCTGCCTTTTGTGTCAATGGTGACAAAACTATCTCCATAAAACACAGCCATTTACTCCTTTCGAAATGAATCCTTTGTACCTTCCGCAACAAAAACCGCGCATTCATCCTTTGTAAGTGTTTTCTTTCGTACCTTTAAAACGTTTCTCTTTTGTAAATTTCAATTTTTTCTTTTGTAAATTGCCCCGCAGGGTTTTTCTTTTGTAAATTCGAGAATTTTTTCTTTTGTAAAATATCTTGTTATACTGCTTGTCTTTCCAAGAGATTTTTACCGGAACAAAAATGGTGTCTCACCCTTTTTCCTCCACTAAAAACCACCTTGTGGTGTTTTTCATCCACTAAATGCCTCAAATCACCACCGACAGCCATATAATACAGGAATCCGGAAGAGAATGCAATACCTTTTTTCATGATTCTCAAAATTTTTTTTACACAGAAAAAAGGACCGCCCAAACCCAAAAGGTTCGGACGGTCCTTCACTCGTCTCTTACCGCGCCGGCGGATCTGCTTCTCCCCCATCTAAAGAAGCGACGGGCACATCGTATAAGTCTCCGTACGATTCCGCTTCACATTCTTCGTCCGGCACATTTTGAACATATCCCGTACACTCCGTTACCGAAGCCACTGGATTGTTTAAAAACGCATCCTTCGCATACTCCAGCTCGGGATTCATTCTGTTTTTTCTTCTATTCATAAACATGGCACTTCCTTTTGCTTAATCGGCTTTTGTGCCGTATCCGTAGTATGCGCCATATTAAATTTTACTATTTTGCCAAAAAATCACTTTTCAGCGGAATCGGGAACGGATATTGAAATCCTCTTTTATTCATACTGTTGAGCTTAAACGCCATTAATTCCGGAGAAACCTCCAGAATTGCGCAAATACGAAAGAAGTCCGTTTCTTCTTTCAACAAATCGATTATATCCGTATCAGCGATCAACAGCTCGCTTGCAAAAAGATTCGCTTCGTATTCCGGTCCCGATTTGACATCGTAAAACCCGACTTCCCGAATCGGAGAAGCTTTCGCCAGTTGTTTGTGCAAAACATGATGCCCCAATTCATGCGCGGCAACCATCCTTCGCTCCGCTTCTTCCAGACATCCGTTGAGCACGACATACGGAATGCCCAACATAATATAATAGAAGGCCTTCAGCCGATGGAAATTATGGTTGTATCGGATATTGACGCCAAGCGCTTCCAAAATTCCGAACGGATCGCTTGTACCGTATTTTTTTTTGAGCTGATTCGCTTTCTTTATGACAAATTCATCCATACGTTTCGATTCATTTTGTGTCCCGCGTATTTTTTTTATTTCCGCTGATCTTCTTCGAATCAAAATACAGCTCCGTAATTGCCTGGAAAAACGCTTCTTTGTCTTCTTCTTCCAAATCTCCGCCGGCAAACAGCGCCTGCGCGCTTTCAATCAGGTTTCTTGCCTGCGCTTTCCCCGTCTTTCCGAATTTGTGTTCCGCTTCTCCCAGAAAAAGCTCGTTCTCCCGCATCAGCTCCAATTCTTTTTCCGAAAGAAAATAATGGACCTCTTCGTTCAGCGCCGCCGCCAGCTTTATAATGATTTCCGTGCTCTGCGGTTTCCGGATATTTCCTTCATAATATTGGATGCATCTCGGGGTGACATGGATCATCTCAGCAAGTTCCTTCTGCGTCATGCCCGCTTTCTTTCTCGCCGCTTTTATTTTATCTCCGATTTTCATGGTGCCACGCTTTCCCGCCGTAATACTCAGGCGAATATTTTTTCGTTTTTCGGTATTGACACGCACATTCGTTCGTGTTATAATCCTTTTGCAATCGCGAACTATCGTTCGTATTCATAGTACATCTGTTCGTTTCTGTTGTCAATACGAATTTGATGAATCATGAAAATATTTTTCAGAAGGGACTTTTTATGGAACGGGTTATACTGCACTGCGACATCAATAACTGTTATGCTTCCATCGAATGCGCCGAGAATCCGGCGCTTCGCGGAAGGCCTGTCGCGGTTTGCGGCGATGTGGAAGAACGCCACGGGATCGTACTTGCGAAAAGTCCGGAAGCAAAAGCATACGGCGTGCAGACGGGCGAAACCG
>CABQCN010000104.1 GCA_902462635.1 uncultured Oscillospiraceae bacterium | reverse complement strand
AGAGCTGTACGGGAATCAAATGTGCCGAGGGAAGAAATTTTTGTGATCACGAAGCTATATCCCAGCCAATTTTCGGATGCCGCGAACGCCATAGACGATGCGCTTCTGCGTATGGGTTTGGATTACATTGATATGATGCTGCTTCACCACCCCGGCGAGGGCGATGCGGACGCTTACAAGGCAATGGAGCAGGCGGTGAAAGACGGCAAAATTCATTCCATTGGCTTATCCAACTGGTATGTAGAGGAATTAAAGGAATTTTTACCGCAGGTTCGTATCACGCCGGCGCTGGTACAGAATGAAATACACCCGTATTATCAGGAAAACGATGTGATCCCATATATTCAAGACCTTGGGATCGTGGTGCAGGGCTGGTATCCGTTCGGCGGCAGAGGTCACACGGCAGAACTCTTGGGGGATGAAACCATTTCGGCGATTGCAAAGGCGCACGGCGTAACTTCTGCGCAAGTGATTTTACGCTGGAATCTGCAAAGGGGCGTCGTCGTCATCCCCGGCTCCGGCAACCCCGACCATATTCGGGAAAATCTCGATTTGTTCGGCTTTGCGCTGACCGAGGAAGAAATGGAGCGTATCGGTGCCCTTGACAGAAACGAAAAGCACGATTGGTATTAAGTGCGAATCGATACGATGCCCTGTTCGCGGCAGAAAAACGCGTGATAAAGGAAAGGAAGATACGGGGATTCGCGATCGGGCGGCTTCTTTGTGCGCGATAGACATTTTACCATTGTCTGTTATAATAAAAGAAAACGAAGAGACATGGAGGAACAAATGATCAATATCGCACTTCTTCAATTGCTGCCCTGCGGGACGCAGGAAGAAAACCGGGAAAAAGGCCTCGCCTATTGCAGAAAGGCGAAAGCGTTCGGCGCGGACATTGCCCTGTTCCCGGAGCTTTGGAATTGCGGGTACGACCTAACGGGCGGCCGCGAAGATATCAGAAGGAGGGCAATCCCTGCGGAAGGCGCATTTGTGAAAGCGTATCAGGCACTCGCAAAAGAACTCGATCTGGCCATTGCCGTGACGCTGCTGGAAGCGTGCGAACCGCTGCCGAAAAACACGGTGATCTTGTTCGACCGTTACGGAGAAAAGAAACTGCATTACACAAAGGTGCATACGTGTGATTTTGGAGAGGAAAAGCATCTGCTGCCGGGCGACGGTTTTTCGGTGACCGACCTCGAGACCGCGTCGGGATCCGTCAGAATCGGAACCATGATTTGTTATGACAGAGAGTTTCCCGAAAGTGCGAGAATCCTGATGCTGAAAGGCGCCGAAATCATTCTTGTGCCGAATGCCTGTCCTATGGAGATCAACCGTCTTTCACAGCTCAGAGCACGGGCCTATGAAAATATGCTTGGCATTGCAACGGCAAACTATGCGTATCCGCATCCTGACTGCAACGGTCATTCTTCCGCGTTCGATGGGATCGCCTACCGGGAGGATACGCCTGTTTCAAGAGACACGCTGATCATTGAAGCCGGCGAAAGGGAAGGAATCTATCTGGCTTCTTTCCCCATTGATGAAATGCGGGCGTACCGCAGAACGGAGGCGCATGGAAATGCTTACCGAAAGCCTAGGCGTTACCGTGATTTGCTGTCCGAGGAAGTTTGCGAGCCGTTTATACGAATGGATCGGAGAGATTGACGGCAACGCGCCCTACCTTCTCCCGGTAAAACCGCCAGATAAAATCAAGCAAGTCCGGAAACTTGACGCGTCGTCGTCTTTGCGGTATAATTCACCGTAACGCGTTGATGAGACGAGTACTTTATGGGAAGCTTCCAGAGAGGGATATCAAATGGCTTTATGCCGCAGGCTGCGAATATCCCAGCGGAACATAGCAGGAAAACGAACTCGGAGCGGCCCCAATCCGGCCCGGTGATTCCGTTATCATCGCAAAAGAGACGTTCCATGGCAGAATCGATGGAATAAAAAGGGTGGAACCGCGGATGTGATCATTCGCCCCTTGCGTGGTATCGGAAACGCAAGGGGCGTTTTTTTATGATATTCGGAGATTGAATCGGAAAGGAGTACGATAAAATGAAAATTACTTTAAAAGATGGATCCGTCAGGGAATATGCGGAAGCGAAATCCGTGCTCGGTATTGCCCTGGATTTGAGCGAGGGACTTGCCAGGGCCGCCTGCGCTGGCGAGATCGATGGAGAACGGGTCGATTTGCGAACCGTCGTCGACCGGGACTGTACGCTCAGCATCCTTACTTTTGCGGACAAAGGCGGCCGGGATGCGTTCCGGCACACCGCGTCCCACATCCTGGCACAGGCGGTCAAACGCCTTTATCCGCAGGTTAAACTTGCGATCGGTCCATCGATCGACGATGGGTTTTATTATGACATTGACAGCGAGGAACCTCTGTCGGCGGATGATTTCCCCGCCATCGAAGCGGAAATGAAGAAAATCGTCAAAGAAAATCTTTCGCTGGAACGGTTTGAGCTTCCGCGGAAAGAAGCAATCCGCTTCTTCGAAGAAAAAGAAGAACCGTATAAAGCAGAGCTGATCCGCGACCTGCCGGAGGACGCCGTCATCAGCCTGTACCGGCAAGGCGAATTCACCGACCTTTGCGCGGGGCCGCATCTGATGTCCACGAAACCCGTCAAGGCAATAAAGCTGATGAAAATCGCAGGCGCCTACTGGCGCGGAAATGAAAAAAATAAAATGCTTACCAGAATTTATGGGACGGCTTATCCGAAAAACGCCGATCTGGAAGCGTATCTTACGATGCTCGAAGAAGCCAAGAAACGGGATCACAGAAAATTGGGCAAAGAACTCGGCCTGTTTCTCTTTGCGGACGAAGGTCCCGGCTTCCCGTTTTTCCTGCCAAACGGAATGGTTTTGAAAAACACCCTGATGCAGTATTGGCGCGAAATTCATGAACGCGAAGGATATGTGGAAATTTCCACACCGATTATGCTGAACCGCCGGCTTTGGGAAACCTCCGGGCATTGGGATCATTATAAAGAAAATATGTATACGACCGTAATCGACGACGAGGATTTTGCCATTAAACCGATGAATTGTCCCGGCGGCATGCTCGTCTATAAATCGCAGCCGCACTCGTACCGGGAATTGCCGCTGCGCCTTGCGGAAGTGGGTTTGGTACACCGCCATGAAAAATCCGGCGCGCTGCACGGCCTCATGCGCGTGCGCTGTTTTAACCAGGACGACGCGCATATTTTCATGACGCCGGAGCAGATCCGCGATGAAATAAAGGGCGTCGTAAGGCTGATCGACGAGGTATACCAGCTTTTTGGGTTCCAATATTATATCGAACTCTCCACCCGGCCGGAGGATTCCATGGGAAGCGACGAGGACTGGGAATTAGCGACGAACGGCCTTCGCAATGCGCTGGAAGATATGAAGCTGGATTATATTGTAAATGAAGGCGATGGGGCGTTTTACGGACCCAAGATCGATTTTCATCTGGTAGACGCCATTGGCAGGACGTGGCAGTGCGGTACCATACAGCTGGATTTCCAGCTTCCGCAGCGCTTCGAAGCGGAATATATCGGCGCGGATGGCGAGATGCACCGCCCCATCATGATCCATCGCGTCTGCTTTGGTTCTATCGAGCGGTTTATCGGGATTTTGATCGAACATTTTGCCGGCAAGTTTCCTACCTGGCTGGCGCCGGTACAAGTAAAAATCCTTCCGATTTCCGATAAATATCTCGCATACGGCAGCCGCGTTATGGCGCGCCTGCAAGCAGCGGGAATCCGCTGCGCGCTCGATGAACGCCCGGAGAAAATCGGCTATAAAATCCGGGAGGCCAGAAACGAACGTGTGCCGTATCTGCTGGTCGTGGGACAGAAAGAAGAAGAAAACGGGCTCGTTTCCGTGAGAAGCCGGTTCGAGGGGGACGAGGGGCAAAAAGATCTGGAGTCTTTCCTTGCCGCGCTTCGCCAGGAAATCGATACGCGGCTTCGGCGGGAAGAAAAAGCGTCCGAAGATCTTGCGTGATCTTTTGCAGAAAAGGATTTACAGAAAATCAGAAAATCCCGAAGACCTGAGATGGCCCGTTCGGGATTTTCGTTATTCTATCGATCTTTTGGACGTTTTTACTAAAATCCCGGCGCGGGAGTAAAAACGGGAAGTACGCTGACGGGGTCGGATTTTCATCTGTTTTTACCTGTTTAGAAGGATAAAACGGCGGCGGTTAAAATTTTCATGACAATCGCGTAAAATCGTCATATCATTTTTTTCGCAATTCATTGAAAAAGTACGGGCCGTATGATACAATAGGTCCGTTGATTTTTCAAAAATCACGGCAAGGCCGAACGGCCTTTTGAAGCTTGATAATCCGGGGCCATATGGCGAAAAGAAAGGATGCGGAACATGAAAAAATTGGAAATGCTGTACGAGGGAAAAGCAAAAAAGGTATATCAAACGGATGACGAGAATGCATATATCGTAGAATACAAAGACGATGCCACGGCATTCAACGGACTCAAGAAAGGTACGATTGCAGGGAAAGGCGTAATCAACAACAGAATGTCCAACCTGATGTTCCGGCTTCTGGAAGAAAAGGGAATCCCGACCCACTACATCGAAGAAATCAGCGACCGGGAAACGGCGGTCCGCAAGGTCGAAATCGTACCGCTCGAAGTCATTATCAGGAATATTGCGGCGGGGAGTTTTTCCAAACGCTACGGCGTGCCGGAAGGAACCGAACTGAACTGTACGATTCTTGAATACAGCTATAAAAACGACGACCTCGGCGATCCGCTGATCAACGACCTCCATGCGATCGCGCTTGGACTGGCCACGCGGGAAGAACTGGATGAAATTGCAAAAATGACCTTTGCGATCAACGAAGCGCTCAAAGAAATTTTCCGGAAAATCGGAATCATCCTGGTGGATTTCAAAATCGAGTTCGGCAGATGTCCGGCGCTGGGCGGCAAGATCATTCTTGCGGATGAAATTTCACCTGATACCTGCAGGCTGTGGGATGCGCAGACGAAGGAGAAGCTCGACAAAGACAGGTTCCGCAGAGACCTCGGCGGCGTGGAGGAAGCGTACAACGAGGTGTTCAGCAAATTATTCAAAAAAGAGTAAGAGCGGATGCCGTACACGGTTTACGTATACGGCATTCTAACATTTTACCGTAAAATAAAAGGAGACAGTGATGAGCGATATGACAGGAAAGCTTCATGAGGAATGCGGTGTTTTCGCCATGTTTGACAACGATGGTTTCGATACCGCGCGGATTACGTACGCGGGACTTTTTGCGCTGCAGCACCGGGGACAGGAAAGCGCCGGAATCGCAATCAATAAAGACCGGGAAATCACCTTATATAAAGATAAAGGTCTGGTGCAGGAGGTATTCCCGCCGGACGTCCTCGAAAAACTGAAAGGCCGGATGGCGATCGGCCATGTGCGCTATAGTACGACGGGTGAAAACAACGTGGTCAATGCGCAGCCGCTTGTGAGCCGGTACATCAAAGGGCAGCTTGCCATGGCGGTGAACGGGAATCTTTCCAATTATCAGGAACTGAAACACAGACTGGAACTGGAAGGCGCGATTTTTCAGACTACGAACGATACGGAAATCATCATGCATCTTCTGGCGCGTGCGCGCATGAAGACGGGCCGTGTGGAAACGGCGCTGGCGGAAGTCATGAAGGATCTGCAAGGATCGTATTTGCTGGTGATGATG
>CABQCN010000103.1 GCA_902462635.1 uncultured Oscillospiraceae bacterium | reverse complement strand
CGATCGCGGCATTTTCAATATTCTGATTCTGAAAAACGCTGAGCACCGGAATGCCCGCAGTCCCCTGCGGCTCCCGGTCATCCGTATAGCGGCTGATCAGGGAATCTTCCTCGTCATAAACGAGATATGCGTAAACATAATGATGTGCCTTTTTGTGCCATCCTCTCATATCTTTGATAAAAGCAAGCGCCTCCGCCTCGGAGGAAACAGGCGCCGAGCAGGCAACAAAATGCGACTTCTTTTCATCGTACGTTCCTACCCCGTGATCATTCAGTGTTTTTAAGACTTCCTTCATTTACTGCGAACCTTTCCTTTCCGCATTCATATCCGCTCACCTTTGCAAAATGCTCGGGCGGCATTTTCCCTTTGACATAAATGCCGTTGTCTCTGTATTCCTCGCATTGCACCGTTCCGTTTTCATGCAGATAGGAAAGCATCCCGGCTTTCTCATAGGGAAGAATACATTCATACGTCTTATCCACTCTCACGAAATAATTCACGATCTCTTTTTTCAAAATTTCCAGCCCGTCTCCGCGCAGAGCGGAGATGGCAAATATTTTTCCGTAACGCGCCGCAGTCCGCGGCGCAGGACTGATTTCTTCCGCGGCGCTGTCGATTTTATTCAAAACGAGATAACGCGGCCTGTCTCCGGCGCCGATCTCCTGTAAAATCTGTTCCACCGTGCCGATGCATTCCTCGAAGTCGGGATTGCTCACGTCTACGACATGCAGGAGGAGATCCGCGTAAACCGTTTCCTCCAGCGTCGACTTGAATGCTTCGATCAGGTCATGCGGAAGTTTTCGGATGAACCCTACCGTATCGATCAGCAGAAAATCCCGGTGTTCTTCCGTAACAAGACGGCGCACCGACGTATCGAGCGTTGCAAACAGCTTATCTTCCACGAATACGTCGGAGTCGCATAACGTATTTACAAGCGTCGATTTTCCGGCGTTCGTATAGCCCACCACGGCTATGGTAGGGAGTTCTTTCTTTTGACGTTCTTTCCGTAAAACGCCCCTTCGCTCCTTCACTTCCCGCAGCTGCGCCTCAAGATAGTTGATCTTTCTCTTGATATGGCGCCGGTCTGTTTCCAGCTGCGTTTCGCCCGGTCCTCTCGTACCGATTCCGCCGCCGAGCCTAGACAGCGACGTTCCCTGCCCCATTAGACGCGGCAGTCTGTATTTCTGCTGCGCAAGTTCTACCTGCAGCCGCCCTTCCCGCGATTTGGCGCGCGATGCGAAAATATCCAGGATCAGTGCCGTTCTGTCGATCACGCGCGCACCCGTGATATTCTCCAGATTGCGGATCTGGGAGGCGGAAAGCTCATCGTCGAAAATGATCAGACTTGCGTTCAGGGCCTGCCTTTTCAAAGAAAGATCTTCGGCAAGGCCGCGCCCGATATACGTCCTGGCATCCGGCGCTTCCCGTTTTTGCGTAAAATGCTCCACCGGTTCTGCGCCGGCCGATTCCGCAAGCTCTCGGAGTTCGGCCAGCGGATCGCCCGAAAATTGTTTGTTGTCCGGAATGACGCCAACCAGTATCGCTCGTTCCCGTCCGCTGACGATTTCCTGCGTCGCACTGCCGTATTCGGCAGCAGCGCGGTCAATTTCCAGCAATTCCGGAAAGATATTATCAAAAAATACGATCCGCGATGCCGAAACCGGTCCCCGCGTTTCCGTTCTGTTCAGCGCGCCCGTTTCGTCTCTTACCAGAAGCGTAACCGAAACGCCGCACGGACGATGTTTCTCCGCATCGATGCCGATCACCGCCATGGCGTCGTAACGCATCGATTTTAAAGATTGTACGTCTACGTCCGAAGGATGTACCGTACCGTTCGGATGCGTGTGAATGCAGCGGATTCCGGAAAGGCGCAGATTGCTCTTCCGTCCCTCCAGCTCGGGCAGCGGCACGCTCTTATCGTCACCTACCGCAATGGCGGCGACACGGTTCCTCCGGTCCAGAAACACCGCAACTTCCTTATTCGTCTCGCAGGTAGCTTCCGTCATCATCGCGACGATTTCTCCCGGAATAAAGCTGCCGGGGGAATACGTATTTTCCACGAATTCTTTCATCCGTTCCAAAAGCGAATTCCGCACCGCAGAAATATTTCCGTATATTATTTTATTTTCAGCCATAACGACTCCTTCTTCTTTAAAACAGACGTGTAACCGTCCTTTCGATCCTGATCACATTTTCTTCGCTGAAACGTTCGGGATCCCGTGCGATCAAACGGTCGGCCGCCGCGGCGGTAACCGCATGGTATGCGACAGGAACACTCTTCAGCGCCGCCAGCCGGTTCAGGAGCGGAAGCCCTGCCAGCACCACCTCCGGCGTCGTATCCTCCAGCAGATTGATGTTGCTGACCAGCGCGCTGCATTTGATCTGCGATGCCGCCTCGATTTCGTCATAAATTTCCGCGGCGGAACGGAGATCTTTTGTAAACGGCCGGTTGGGGTTCATTACGAAGAACTGCCTGTATTCTTTCCGGGACAGGATCTCGTCGCTGTAACGCCCGACGGCTTTGGCCCCGAGATCGTCGCCGCCCACATCCAATACGACATCGTAAGACTCGTCCGCAATCAGCGCCCCCATCGTGCCCGTAAGCGCCGGAACATCGATGTTTGTATTTGCATATAAGGGAATTTCCACGCGGATCCCCCGTCCCTCCAGCAGCTGCCGCGCATCGGCGGACCGGAAAAACGGATTGACGATATCCAGATCGATCAGCGCCGTGTTCTTGCCCATGTTTTTTAACTTTATCGCGAAATTCACCGCGGCCTCCGTTTTACCGCTTCCATAATGTCCTGTGAATATATATACGCATGTGTTCATTTCCGTCACCTACTTATTTTTTGAATACGAAGTGTTTCTGGATTAAATAGCTTCCGCAGAAAAGCGGAAGGTCCACAAATATTTTACACACCAGATTGGGAAGGCGCAAAACGTCTTGAATCAGCGTGCCGCCCAGCGAACCGACCGCGAGGATCAGTCCCCAAACGATAAAATATTTTACAAAAGTCATTTTTGTCATTTTGCCGAAAACGACTTTCGCATTCAATACATAATTTATAATCCCGCTCGTTACCCTGGCGATGACGTATGCCGGCGCGTAATCCAGAAAGCGCGCCAAAATCAGGAAGACCACGTAATCCACCAGAAAAGAAATCAGCGAAGCGCATGCAAATTTCAGAATCTGGGAAATGACCAGAAACGAATCCCGGAAAGGGTGGAAATGAGAGCCGGCATTATTATCATAATAAATGGTAGTAATCGGGATTTCGCGGTACGGAATCCCCCAGCTTTTGATCGATAAAAGCATATTCATTTCATATTCGTAGCGGTCTCCTTTGATCTTCAGCATCTCGTCGAACAGTTTCTCCGGTACCGCGCGCAGACCCGTCTGCGTATCATAGATCGCGATTCCCGTAGCAAGTTTAAAGAGTCCTCTTGTAAAAGAATTTCCGATTTTCGATTTCAGCGGGACTTTTTCGCCGTTGTCCCGAAAGCGGCCGCCGATGATGAGCGCGGGACCTTCCGGGCTTCCGCACGACTCCGAAGCCGCCTGCATCACAGCTGAAATCGCCTCGAAACTATGCTGACCGTCGCAGTCCGCCGTCACGGCATACAAAAAACCGGCGCCTTTTTGATTCAAGCGGATCAGTTCCGCAAAACCCGTCCGCAGCGCCTGTCCTTTTCCCTGATTCCTGTCGTGGCGGACAACGATGCATCCGCATCGCTCCGCACCGGTAAAATACGGTTTACAAGCTTCCCTGCTTCCGTCGTCCACGGCGATGACACAGATCCCGTTTTTTCTTAAAATTTCTATAAAAGACACAAATTTTTCATCCGGGTTGTACGCGGGTATGATCGCCGCGTATTTGATTGGATTACTCAAAGCAAAGAACCTCCCCGCAGTCAAAGAATTTATCCGGTTTCAATTCCAGCGTATGATCTTCGTGTAAAATGATTTTTGCCGCCGCAAGCAGCCGTTTCTCCTGCGTATATACACGCACGGGCATCCCATCCTCGAGCGCGCCTTTTACCCGGCCGCGCGCTTCCGGAATCCGAACGCGGATCCCGTTCCGGTACAACCGTTCTTCCGTGGGATCCAAGATAATAAAAGGATATTCTTTTAGCAGAAAATCGATCGGATAAAGCGGAATCCGCGCCGTCGTTTCCAGCTGCTCGAGCGTGACGGAATCCGCGATCTCCATAAATCCGTATTGCGTACGCTCCAATCCGGACATACACGCGTACGTCCCGAGAACGTCTCCGAGATCCCGGAACAAGGAACGGATATAAGTACCTTTGGAACAAGTTACGTCGATGACGGCTTTGGGATACGGTCCGGCGTCTTTGCAAAAATCCAAAACGGCGATTTCATAAATCGTAACCGTCCTGCTCCGCATTTCAAATTGCTTCCCCTGCCGCGCGAGTTTATAGGCGGGTACGCCGCCGATTTTTACGGCCGCATAATCCGGCGGAATCTGTGTGATTTCCCCGCCGAACCGTTTCGCGGCGCCGGCGACTGCCTCACGGTCCAGATTTCTTAAGCGTTCGTCCCCGGGATCCAGTTTTTCAATCGGATTTCCCCAGATATCGCACGTATCCGTCCGCATTCCGAATGTAATTTCGCCCCGGTATCTTTTAGACAGATTCAAAAACAGGTCCGCGCATTTCGTCGCTTTGCCCAGGCAGACCGGCAGCACGCCGGACGCCTGCGGATCCAATGTCCCTGCGTGCCCGGCTTTCTGCGTATTCGTCAGTCTGCGTACGCGCGAAACACAGGAGAAAGAAGTCATTCCCTGCGGTTTATATATATTGATTACGCCATCCATTTCAATATTTCACCAATCAAACGTTTCTTAAAATCAGCAAAGGTCTCTCCGTTTTTTTCTTCATAGGCGAGTCCGGCCGCCCTTTTATGTCCGCCGCCGCCGAATTGCGCCGCAACCGCAGCCACATCGCAGGATTCGTCAGAACGCAGGCTGATACGGAAATTCCCTGCGGTTTTGCCGGGCTTTACAAAAATACCGACACTGACGTTTTCGATACACCGTAAAAACGGCGGGAAGCCTTCCAGATCGTCGTCCGTCGCCCCTACGGAATCCATTTCTTCGCGGGTGATCCGCAGAAATGCGACCGTTCCGTTTCCGTAATATTCTACGGCGCCATATGCAAGCGATTTCAAAGCGATTTCGCTTTTTTTCTGATTTTCGTATATTTGCGAATACTGCCACGCCATATTCCCGGCAATCTCCATTAGTTCCGCAGCGATGCGGTGTGTTTCGGGCGTGACGTTCGCATAAGCGAAACAGCCCGTATCGGTCAGGATCCCGGTATAGATACATTCCGCAATTTCTTTCAGATACGGCGATTCCGCGCGCCCAAAGGTGCGGATCAGCTCCCAGATTCCTTCCGCCGTAGCCGACCAGCCGGTATTGCACACCGTAACCGGAGCAAAGGATTCCTCCGAGATATGGTGGTCGATCCGCAGCTGCGCCTTTGCCCGGTAAAACAGTTCTTTTCTGTTCCCCAGCCTTTTTTCATCGCTCCTATCCACGGCGATGGCAAGATCATACCGCAGATTTTCCGCCGCGGATCCCGGATCCCAGACAGAAAAAATCAGATTCTCCGGCATTTTACCAGATTGATACAAAAACGCCAAATTTACCGGCGGCTTTTCTTCCGCTAGGATGACGGCGGTCTTTCC
>CABQCN010000102.1 GCA_902462635.1 uncultured Oscillospiraceae bacterium | reverse complement strand
TTATACGAACGCTGCGTTGATCTGACGCGGATGGGCGTGCCGGTATCCGTCATCAAGGATACGAAATTTTTCGACGATTGCATCGCTATGAAATATACGATCGGAAATAAGGACCTTTCCGGAATGGATCGGCTGCGCGAGAAATTCGATAAGGGGATCCGGGAACTGCAAAAAGCATACCACGACATCAAAAAGCAATAAGAAGTCCAAACAAAAAGAAAACATTGACAAAGCCGCGCGGAAAATATATCATAAATTGTTCCGTAAACTTTATTTTCTGATAATATTTACGATCGGAAACGACAGAGAACTGAGGATTGAACAAGTATGAAAGCGGTAGAAGGTCAGAAAAAGAAAGCGGTTTTTATGGCGATCGCTTTCGGAGCGATTTGCATTTTCCTTTCTGCCTGTTCGGGAATCGGAAAGGCGGCGGATCCCGCCGATCTCGGATATCCGTGCAGGGTTACGTACCATGTACTTGGCGGCACGATCAATCTGCAGGAAGTACGTACGACCTATTATGCGGAGGGTTCATATGTTTTTAAACCGTCGGGAAGTTCCAATATGCTGGTCGAACCCGTACGGGAAGGCTATATCCTTGCGGGATGGTATACTGCAAAAGAAGATATTGCGGACGAAACCGGAACGGTTACCGGCTATTCTTTTCATGCGGAGGACCGCTGGGATTTTGACGAGGACCGGGTCTATGAGGATCTTGATCTGTATGCGCGATGGATTCCGCAGTCCGTGCTGCAATATATCGATGCCGATACCGGAAAAGTTCTTTTTACAAAAAACGTAACGGCGGATTCTCCGGTGCAGGCGCTTTCTCCTTCTGTGGAAAAGCTGTATACGCCTGCGGCAAAGACGCTGCTTTCTTATTATTTTGACCCTGAATGTACAAAGCAATGTGTATTCGACGGCCTTTCCCATGAAGACTTATTATTAAACAACGTTACCATTTATGCAAAGCTTTCACAGAAATTCCCGGAGTACATCGCACCGCTTCAACAGGAATCCGGAACGGCGGATCAGGCGCAGCCGGAGAATTCCGAGGAGGAACGTAATCCGTATTTCTATATCGAACAAGCGGGTTACCGCCTGACGACTACCGAGAAAACCGTTCTGAACGAAATCCGGGCGGCAAAAGACGCGCTGATTGAAAGCAGTATTCTTTCTTATCTCAAAAATTCCGACATCGACCGATTATACATGAAATTTATAGACGGAACCTATATCCGGGTGAACGGCGCGGAGAATTTTAAAAGCGGTGCAAAATACAGTTTTGCCAATCTTGGGGGTACGGGCACAGACGGATATATTTTGACGTGTGATATCGATTTCGGCGGAACCGTACTGGAAACCGCGCCTGCATTCGGCGGAACGATTTACGGAAACGGTTATGCACTGCGGAATTTTACCATGACCGCGGGCGGCAAAAGAGCGGTTGTGGATCAGGCAAACAGCTATGGCTTGTTTGAAAGCCTTTCGGGTGCAAAAATCGATGGGCTCCGCATTGAAAATGCCATCCTGTCTGTCAATACGGCCGGAAGCGGTTCCCTGTATGCGGCGCTGCTTGCGGGGCGTGCGGAGAATACCGCCGTAACCAATTGCCATTTTACCGATATCAAAATCAAGACGGGAACGGGCGGGGATCCGGTTCCTTACGAACCTTCCGACGGGGGCATATGCTATGCGGGCGATTTGTTTGCCGCGGGTTCCGGCAACACAGCCGCCGGCTGTACGGCAGAAAATTGTACCATCGCTGTGCGCGGTAATGTAGAAATAAATACGCTGCTTTTTTCAAAAGAGCGACGTGGTGTTTATGATTAAATTTTTGATAGGAGGATGATTCAGATGAAAGCCAGGAAGATCATGATACTCTGTATTTCTGTACTTTTGATCTGCTCGTTTGTATTGACGGGATGTACGTCTTCAACGGACGGCGGCAAAAATAACGAGAACGATTCTGTATCTGTCAAAGCCGACGTACCGGCGAACCGATTTAAAGCGGCAGACAGAACGGGAAATAATGCAACCCAGCCGCTCGTGCTGTCTACGGGCACGTTGGACGGAAAATTAAATCCTTTTTTTGTAACGTCAGCCTATGACACCGCTGTGGAGGAGTTGACCCAGCTCAAATTGATTGTGCCGAATAAAGACGGAGAACCGGTCGCCGGCATCGATGAAGCGTCGTATGCGTATTCCTATAAACAGGAAATCAAGAATAAAGATACGGATCATGCTACGTCCGAATATACGTTTATTTTAAAAAATGGCATCACCTTCAGCGATGGGAAGCCGGTTACGGCAAAAGACGTCTTGTTCTCTATTTATGTCCTGTGCGATCCGCTGTACGATGGCGCTTCGACGTATTACAGCATGGCCATTCAGGGGATGGAGGAATACAGAACGCAGACGACGAAAGAAGTCAGTGAAAAATACACCGCGCTTGCGGAAAAAATATATGCCGCAGGAATTACGGCCAATGAGGACGGCTCTTTTTCTTATCCGCCGGCCCACGGCGTGACGCAGGAACAGCAAAAAGAATTCTGGGCGCTGCTGGACGAAGCGGGCGCGAAATTTGCACAGGCAATTGTTCATTATGTCTATTCGGATTACACTGCTTATATCGGCACCGAATATTTCCCCGGTTTTACCCTGGAAGACGTTGCAGTGAGCGATACGCTGAAGGTTGCGTTCGGCATGGCGATGTGGGGATACGGATCCTTAGAAGAAGAAACAAAAGTATTTACGGACAAATCCGGAAACACCTATGATCTTTCCCAATCCGACACGCAGCTTACGGCGGCGATTTATTGGGAAACGATCTTAAAAGATTATGAGTACAATGTAGACGCGGTAAACGAACAGGCGGCGGACCCCAGCATTACAATTTATAATTACCTGCATGATCTTTATTTGCTGAACGTCGGCGGCAAGGAAGTGGAAGGCGGCGTTCCGGATATCACAGGCATCACATCGGGAAGTATGAAGTGTGACGACGGTACGGAACGGGAATATGTGAAAATCGTAATCAACGGCGTAGATCCTACCGCGATTTTTAAGATGGGAATCGAAGTCGCGCCTTTTCATTATTATACGGATGGCTATAACGGAACCTTGAATAAAAACGGCGTAGCGCTGAATACGCCGGAATTCATGGCCCATTTGAAATCGAAAAACAGCAGACCCATGGGAGCGGGACCCTATAAGTTTGTAAGTTATAAGGATAATGTTGTAACCTATGAGGCAAACGATACGTTTCTGCTCGGTGCGCCGAAGATCAAAACACTGCGGTATCAGGTAATTACCCTCGGAGCAGAACTTGACGCATTGAAAACGGGTACGGTGCATTTCTCCGATCCGTCTGCATCGGCCGAAATCATCAATGATATCACAAAAGGCGAAGGCGATTATGCAAAGCTAGCATATACGCTCGTAGACAGCGACGGTTATGGCTATATCGGCATTCAGGCACAGGCCGTTCCGGAGTGGAGCGTACGGAAAGCCATCGCATATGCGATGAACGTGCAGCTTGCAATCGACAACTTTTATCCCAACGGTTTGGGAAGCGTTAATTACAGGACGATGACAAAAGTCAACTGGGCCTATCCGAACGATCCGGAGAATCTATTCCCGTTCGACGAGAGCGGCGAGACTTCTAAAAATTTATTTGCCGAAGCGGGGTATGAATACGACGCAGCGGCGAATGTCATGAAATATCCGGCAGGGCATGAGAAAGCCGGGCAGCAGGTGTCTTTTACGTTCACGCTGCCATCGGATGCAAAGGATCACCCGGCGGGATCGGTGTTCCAGAAAGCGCAGGAGGTTCTCGGCAAAATCGGCGTAAAAGTGGAAATCGAAGCCGACCAGAATGCCCTCGATAAGCTGAGTACTTCCTATGAATCCGGCCTGCAGGTCTGGGCGGCGGCTTGGGGCCAAGGCGGCGTGGATCCGGATATGTTCCAGATCTGGTGCTCTGATGAAACCAACCAGACGCCTTCGAGTACGGGTCTCCACTGGCTGTATGAAAACGGATCCGAAGATCAGAAACAGGCGCTTACGAAGCTCAATGAACTGATTAAGGCCGGCAGATCGACGCTCGATATGGAAGAACGGAAGGCAATTTATAAAGAGGCGCTGGAATATTCTACGGGACTTGCCGTCGAGATTCCGGCCTATCAAAGAAAAGACCTGTTCGTTTATGATAAAAATATCATTAAGGCGGAATCGCTTCTGAGCGGAGAGGATGTTACGCCGTTCCAGCGCCCGACCGCACATCTCTGGAATATAGAGCTCAATTAACGGAGCAAACCGGTTCCTGCCATCCTATTTTCGATGCCGGCGATGGTTTTTCTGGAACCTGCGCTGATGCTGCGTAGCGGGGTGTAATTGAATGGTTCGATATATAATCAAGAGGATCCTGTTAGGGATCCTGATACTATTTGGCGTTTCTTTGATTATTTATGCGCTTGCGATGCTGATGCCGGCGGATTATATCGATACGCAGACCGCCGCTTCGGTGCAGAGCGGAGCGATGAAGCCGGAGGAAGTACTGCGCCTGAAAGAACTTTACGGATTGGCGGATAAAAGTTTTTTCGGTATTTTAAAAGGATACGGCGAATGGCTTGGCGGCGCATTTACAGGAGATCTGGGATTTTCTTTTTTATACGGGAAGCCGGTGACGGCCGTTATCTCGGAATACGTCTGGATTTCTTTTCTGCTGGCGTTTCTCTCGTACGTTTTTGAAATTCTGATCGCGATCCCCTTGGGAATCAAGGCTGCCGTGAAACAATACAGTGCCTATGACTATACGGCTACCGTCCTGGCGATGGCGGGTATTTCGCTTCCATCTTTCTTCCTTTCCGCGCTGGTATTGAATTTGTTTTCCATTCAGTTAGGATGGTTCCCGCTGCAAGGACTGACGACAGCTACAAAAATTTTTGCGGAGGGACAGGGATTCGCAGCATTATTGGACAAGGCTTGGCATCTGGTGCTTCCGCTCCTGGTTTCCGTTATTCTGGGAATCGGCAGTCTGATGCGGTTTACCAGGACGAATATGCTGGAAGTATTGCATTCGGATTATATCCGGACCGCCCGCGCAAAAGGATTGAGCGAGCATGCGGTGATTTATAAACACGCATTCCGCAACACGCTGATTCCGCTGGTGACGACGATCGGCGGCATGATTCCGACGCTGTTCGGCGGCATGATGATATTGGAAACGGTATTTGCGATTCCCGGAATCGGATATATGGCGTACCGTGCCACGGTGGCCGGCGATATTCCGTTTATTATGGGGTATAACATGTTCCTTTCGATTTTATCGGTGCTCGGTATTCTGCTTTCCGACCTGCTCTATGTCGCAGTAGATCCGCGCGTCAAATTAAAATGAGGAGGAGATGCCGATGCGTGATGATAAAATAAAAAATTATGCGGAATCCGAAGATGGGCAGAACCCCCTCCCGCAGGAACCGGCGCCGGAAGAAAATTTCCGGGTCATTTCCCCTGCACGGATGGTAACGAAGCGTTTCTTCCGCAGCAAACTTTCCGTTGCAGGACTGGGAATGATTCTGTTCGTATTTGTTTTTTCCTTTATAGGACCGCTGATCGTGGACATTACATGGGGGTATGAACAAAACCAGGTGTTTCAGATCGAACGCGAGACCTCGATGCTGTCGAAAGCTGATTTTAAAGGTGCGGATGGCAGGATCTATACGTATTATGATTATTCCATCAGTACGGCGACGTTCAAAGCGCCGCCTTCTAAAGATCACTGGCTGGGGACCGATACCTCCGGGATGGATATTTTTATCCGCCTGATGTACGGCGGGCGCATCTCTCTGATGCTATCTTTTTTGGTGGTGCTTATAGAAACCGTGC
>CABQCN010000101.1 GCA_902462635.1 uncultured Oscillospiraceae bacterium | reverse complement strand
CAGAATCAGGTCGGGCAGCGTTTCGAATCCTTCGCGTTTTTCTGCATACGCGGTAAACCGTCTGCGCAGCACTTCCTGCATCGAACCGACGTCGTTGCGCTGCCGGACTTCTTTCATGATATATTTTTTATATGCCTTTTTATAGGGCAAGCCGTTGACGAAAACAATCAGAGAAGCGTTGATTTCGCTGTCTCCTGTATTTGAGATGTCGTACGCCTCGATCCGCGCCGGAATCTGCTCCAGAGAAAGGACTTCCTGTAAAATCTCCAGTGCTTTCTGCTCCCTGCCGTTTCCGGAGAGGGAGGACGCCTTGTTTGCAAGCGCGATCCCCGCGTTCATTTTTACCATATCTACGAGCTTTTTTTTGCTGCCCCGCTGGGGTGTGATGATTTCGCATTTCGCGCCGCGCAAGCCGGAAAGCCAGTCTTGTAAAAACTCTTTCTCCTCTTGATCGGCGGCGGAATCCAGCGGACAGCGGATGTAGATCCGGGGCGGGATCATAGAATTTTCGGCGTAAAACTGTTTGAGAAAACTGCTCATAATTGCTTCGTCGCTGTCGGCGGCCGCTCCCTCGAAAATGTAAAATTCTCTCCCAACGACATTGCCGCTGCGGATGAAGAATACTTGCAGGCAGGCGTCTACATCGTTTTTTTCGATGGCCGCCGCGTCGAAATCATCCTCGGAGACGGAAACGATTTTCTGTTTTTCTTCTATCAGGCGGATCGCTTTGATTTTCTCCCGGTATACGGCGGCTTGCTCAAAATCGAGCGCTTCGGCGGCCTTCAGCATTTTTCCGTGGAGTTTTTTGGCGAGATCCCCGATATGCCCGTTCAGAAAGGAAAGCACGTCTTCCGTCATCGCGGCGTATTCTTCCTCGGAAATCTTACCGCAGCACGGTCCTTTGCAAAGCCCGATGTGGTAATTGAGACAAGGCCTGTCGGAACCGCCGGGGCGGATATTTTTATTGCAGGGGCGGAGCGGCAAGATCTTCTTGATTGCATCCAATGTGGTGTTTACGGCCCAGGTGCTGTGATAAGGTCCGAAATATTTGCTGCCGTCTTTCTGTACCGCCCTTGCGAGCAATACACGCGGAAACGGTTCGGAAACCGTAACTTTGATATAAGGAAATCCTTTGTCGTCCTTCAGCAGGACATTGTATTTCGGCTTGTATTTTTTTATGAGATTGTTTTCAAGAAGCAGCGCTTCGTATTCGCTGTCGCATACGATATATTCGAAATGGTCGATCTGGGAGATCATTACCGTGATCCTGTCGCTGTGCGCCGTATTCTGAAAATAAGAGCGCACCCGGTTCTTGAGGATCCGCGCCTTTCCTACATAAAGGACGCTGTCCTCGCGGCTTCGCATAATATACACGCCCGGCTTCTCGGGGAGCTTTTTCAGATCTTCCTGTATACTGTCGTTCATCCTCAACCGTTTTATCTCATCAATATTGTTGTGCAGAAATAGTATAGCACAGTTTCCGCCGTATGAAAAACGGATCTTGACTTTGCAGCCGGAATCGAGAATAATATGGATATACTTTTCGTTTTAGTAGGAGGAACACAAATCATGAAAAGAGCGAAATTTGCGGCGCTTATGCTGGCCTTGTGCCTCTTTCTTGCCGCCGCCGCGTCCTGTGGCAAACAGGAAGAACGGAAAGAGCTGGCAGAACGCGCCCGGTACATAGAACATCTTCATGAAAAATATGCGGATTATAAAGAACTCGAATACGGGCTCGACATCACGAAAAAGACGGATATCGTATCGATTTGCTATTCTACCTGGTTTACGAAAATTCTGGGCGAGAAGACGAAAGATCCCAATCCGCCGAATATTACGGAGATTCTGGCAGGAAACCGGGAGTGGGGCGGATTGCATGAATTCCATTATTGGGCGAAGCCGGCGCTCGGCTATTATAAAAGCGACGATAAGGACGTCATCCGTACCCATATGACGCAGCTTTCCGATGCGGGCGTGGATTTTATCATTATCGACAATACGAATGCTGCGAAAAGCTGGATCGGCACCCGGGACTGGAAATTGTTCGTAACGCTTCCCTGCGAGGCGATATTGGATACGATTGTAGAGATGCGCGCCGAAGGGCTGAAAACGCCGTATCTTGTTTTCTGGAGCGGCGTTAGTCCGGACAGCGGATGGGCCGTCGTAAATGCAACGTACGAACAATTTTTGTCCCAGGAGAAATGGAAAGACTGTTTTGTATATTGGGAAGGCAAGCCGTTCATGATCACTACGGACTTACTGGAGGACCTCCCGCAGAATCTGACGCTCCGTAAAATGTGGGGCCTGAATCCGCAGCCGCAGGAAGAGGTCTGGAGCTTTTTGAATATTACGAATCTGCCGAATCCGGATCGGGATGGCTATACGGAACAGATGTGCGTGTGCACGGCTACGCAGGAAACGTACATGTCGCTTCCTACGGCGCACGGCAGAAATCATGGGATTTTTATGTATACGCAATGGCAGAATGCCTTTCAAAACAGACCGAAGGTGATTACGATCACCTGGTGGAACGAATGGGCGGCGCAGCGTTTCGAGGAGAATGGCGCAAATTTATTCGTGGACAATTATACACAGGAATACAGCCGGGATATTGAGCCAATGGAAGGCGGGCACGGGGACCAGTATTATCAATGGATGAAAGAATATATCCGGGCATACCGCGCGCTGGAGGAATGTCCCGTCCTCGTGGAAGCAGGTTATGAATCCGAGGCCGCGGCTGCCGCAGAGGGTGCGCCGCAGAATTAACTAGGAAACCGGCGCTGCTTATGGTATAATATCAGTAAAGCATTTTGGGCGGAGGTGTTCGCTTTGGATTTTTTGATGAATAATTTATGGGTGTTCTGGCTGATCGTGGCAGCGGTCATGCTACTGATTGAAGTCAGCACGGCGGCGCTCGTGTCAATTTGGTTCGTATTCGGCGCCATCGTGACCGCTGTGGTCGCGTCGTTCTGGGATCATTTCATAGCGCAGGTGATTCTCTTCTTTGTCTTCTCCGGGCTGTTCCTTGTCCTGTTCCGGAACTTGTACAAAAAGAAACTGAAGATCGGGCAGGCGTCCAAAGATCTGAATTACTCTCTGGTCGGCAAAACGGCTTCGGCGGCCGAGAAAATTACGCAGTATGAAGGAAAAGTAATCGTGGGAGACGTATTCTGGAGGGCGGTTTGCGAGGCCGGCACGGAAATCCCGAAAGGAAGCGTCGTCACGGTGCTGGAGGAAGACGGTACGACATTGAAAGTAAAGGCAAATGAATAATCATATATTTATCGGGAGAAAAGGAGTGTTGTAAATGGGAGCATTGGAGTATATTTTAATTGCCGTGGGCGTGATCTTTATTATTGCGCTGATCAGCAATATTAAAATCGTTCCGCAGGCGAAGGCCTATGTTATCGAGCGCCTTGGGGGATACCACGCAACGTGGAACACGGGGGTTCATTTTACGTGGCCGATTATTGACCGTGTGGCAAGCAAGATCACGCTGAAAGAAAATGTCGTAGATTTTCCTCCGCAGCCTGTTATCACAAAGGACAATGTTACGATGCAGATCGATACCGTCGTGTTCTTCAGGATCCTCGATCCGAAACTTTACACGTACGGCGTAGAAAATCCGATGATGGCGATTGAAAATCTGACGGCGACGACGCTCCGGAATATTATCGGCGACCTCGAGCTGGACTCTACGCTGACCTCTCGCGATGTCATCAACTCGAAAATCACGCATGTTCTCGACGAAGCGACGGATCCCTGGGGCATCAAGATCAACAGGGTAGAGCTGAAAAACATTATGCCGCCGAAAGAGATCCAGGATTCCATGGAAAAACAGATGAAGGCGGAGCGCGAACGCCGCGAAAAGATTTTACAGGCGGAAGGCGAGAAGAAATCCGCGATCCTGGTGGCGGAGGGCGAGAAAGAATCCGCCATTCTACGCGCGGAAGCAGAGAAACAGTCTGCGATTTTACGCGCAGATGCGGCCAAAGCGACAAAGATCCTGGAGGCGGAAGGTGAAGCGGAGGCGATCCTGACGGTCCAGGAAGCTACGGCGAAAGGTATTGCGATGATCAACGAATCCAATCCATCCGAATCGGTGATTAAAATCAAAGCGCTGGAGGCCTTTGAAAAAGCGGCCGACGGAAAGGCGACGAAGATTATCATTCCGTCGGAAATACAGGGGCTGGCCGGTCTTGTTTCAGGAGTCACGGAAACAGTCAAAAGCGATAAACTTTAATTTTACGGCGGCATCGATCGCGTATCCTCAATCGAGCAAGCAGGGACTGATCCCTGCTTGCTTTTTGCGAACGGAGCGTTCACTGCGTTACAAGCGGTACCCCCTTTTTAATTTTTTAATACGAATAGTAATGTTTTAGCAAATCTCTCATATTCAACTTTTGATAAAATATTATTATCATTAGCTTTAATTATAGGAGGTAAAAGCGTAAAAACAAAATCTGTCAGTGCTTTTTTGTCAGTTTTTTATGTTTTGCAATAAATTCATGGATTTTTATGGCATAATTTGTAAATTACAACCCTTTTAGTAACTCTTCGTTGTAACATTCTTTCAGGCCCATGAATCATGCCTTGCGACCAGTTCACTTTTATTCCAGGATGTTTCACAACTGTACCCATTTTCCCCAAATTTGTACCTATAGCCGAACTATAAGCACTTACCCCACGCGTCGTATGAATAGTTCGCGCATATCGTCTCGTTCTGGTCGATAATCGAAATGACGTCTCTCTGCAGCCGCCGCTTTTTTGCTCCGCTTCGCCTTTACCGTGATTTTTGTACATCCCTTTTTCCATAGTAAACAGGGCGCCGTCTTGCGCGTCGCGGCTGAATTTCGCTGTAAACCGGTGTTTCCCCGTCTTGTAGCACTTCCCCGTAGCTCCCTGTTTCCTCGTTGTAACAGTGTACGGGCACCAGATAGTATTTCGTCCGCTGAATCCAACTCGTCAGTTCATACACTTTCGTGTCCGCCGTACGCAGGCTCGCAATTTCCCCGATCACACGGCTTTACCTGCTGTCTTTCTTTCCTTTCTTCGCTGCCTTCGACACTTCCTCCAGGATCCCCGGCTTTGCCGCAAATCCACTCCCCCGTCTCGTTATCCCGTTTCCGCTGTGTCGTCACGGATCAGATTCCCCATTCTCCTTCGCCTCCTCTGCCGCTGCGGCATTCCTGACGCAGCAATTTCGTTTCCAGTGGATGAGTCCACGCGTCCAGTCTGCAAGGTAACCCTGACAAAACCTATCAGGGTTAAAAGGCTCCGTAAAAAAATTTTGCCGCCGCAGGAGGTCGTTAGCGGGTTCTTTCTCTGCCGGAATGGTTCATGTTCCAAAATAGCACAAAAATGGTGTAAAAAGTGCACAAAATTACCCGATATTTAGAAATAGTTGACATTGAGAACAGAAAATGTTAAGATCACTGCAATGGAAATTTCATATGCAAAATAGGAAGCAGGGAAGTTTACATTATGAGAGAGAGAAATCAGTATGTCCTGCGAGGAGGGAACCGCGGACAAAGCGAAAAACAGGGAATGCGGCTGAACCGTCGCGTTCCCTGTTCTTCGCTTCTGCTTTTTCCGGCGGCGCGGGATCAGCATTCCCAGATGCTGAATTGGTCGCGTCCTTCCGCTTTCGCTTTATACAGCATTTCATCGGCCCTTTTATATAAAGATTCATAGGATTGCTCCGCCGGAGAACAAAGCACGGCGCCGATACTGACCGTGACGATCCGGCTGCCGGACTTGATCCGGCGCACCTCCTGCTGCAGCGCGGCGCAGCGCTGCGAAAGCGCATCGGCAGTTTCGGCATTTTTGATATAAATGATAAATTCGTCTCCGCCCATCCGGCCCACGATATTGCCGGGGCAAAATTTCGCCTTAAGCAGCGTTGCGACTT
>CABQCN010000100.1 GCA_902462635.1 uncultured Oscillospiraceae bacterium | reverse complement strand
AAAGGGCTGGTGGATGCGCAGGTCATTTCCATGATCGTAGAACGGCGTCTGAAAGATGAGATCCGCAGAGGCGTCCAGACGATTCAGTATCAGGTGGTAACATTAATGACCACAAACGGCCAGGCGCCTTTCGTGACGGTGTTTATGTATCTCAATGAAGCAAAAACGGAAGCGGAGAAGAAAGATCTGGCAATGATCATAGAGGAAACGCTCATGCAGCGTTACCAGGGTGTGAAAAATGAAGATGGCATCTGGATCACGCCGGCGTTTCCGAAGCTGATCTACGTATTGGAGCAAGACAATATCGAACCGGGTACGCCCTATTATTATCTTACCGAAATGGCGGCGAAATGTACGGCAAAGCGCCTCGTCCCCGATTATATTTCGGAGAAGAAAATGAAGGAACTCAAGGAAGGCAACTGTTTCCCGGTCATGGGCTGCAGAAGCGCGCTGACGCCGTGGAAGGATGAAAACGGAGCGTATAAATTTTACGGGCGCTTCAACCAGGGGGTCGTAACGCTGAACCTTGTAGACGTTGCGCTGTCGTCGGGCGGAGACATGGTAAAATTCTGGGAAATTTTCGAGGAACGTCTGGATCTTTGCTATAAAGCGCTGCTGTGCCGGCATAACCGCCTGAAAGGCACGCTTTCGGATGCGGCGCCGATCCTGTGGCAATACGGCGCGATCTCGCGCCTCAAAAAAGGAGAAGTAATCGACCCGCTGCTGTATAACGGATATTCCACGATTTCGCTCGGCTACGCGGGGCTTTGCGAATGCGTCAGATACATGACGGGCAAGCCGCATACCGACCCCACGGCGACCCCGTTCGCCATCGAGGTCATGAAATTCATGAACGATGCCTGTAATAAGTGGAAGGCGGAGACGACGATCGGTTTCGGAATTTACGGCACGCCGCTCGAAAGTACGACATATAAATTTGCGAAATGCCTCCAGAAGCGCTTTGGGATCATCGAGGGCGTTACGGATAAAAGCTATATTACGAACAGTTACCACGTCCATGTTACGGAAGAAATCGACGCGTTTTCCAAACTCGAATTCGAAGCGCAGTTTCAGGCGATGTCTACCGGCGGTGCGATCAGCTATGTGGAAGTACCGAACATGCAGAATAATCTGGAAGCGGTGCTGCAGATCATCCGCTTTATTTATGATAACATCATGTATGCTGAACTCAATACAAAGAGCGATTATTGCCACGCCTGTGGTTTCGACGGGGAAATCCGCATCGTAAACGATGCAGACGGAAAGCTTGTCTGGGAGTGCCCGCGCTGTGGAAACCGCGATCAGTCGAAAATGAATGTTGCACGCCGGACGTGCGGTTATATCGGCACCCAGTTCTGGAATCAGGGCCGGACGCAGGAAATCAAGGAAAGGGTATTGCATCTGTAATGAATTACGGCGGGATTAAAAAAACGGATATTGCAAACGGCGAAGGCGTACGGGTTTCGCTGTTCGTTTCCGGATGCAGACACCGCTGCCCGCACTGTTTCAATCCCGAAACATGGGCGTTCGGCTATGGGCGGCCTTTCACCGCAGATACGGAGGAGGAAATCATGGCTGCGCTCTCCAAATCGTTTATCAACGGACTCACGGTACTTGGCGGCGAGCCGTTCGAACCGGAGAACCAGCGCGTACTCGCCCCGTTTCTGGAAAAAGTCCGTGCCCGGCTTCCGGAAAAGACCATCTGGTGTTATACCGGCTGTATCCTGGAAGACCTGGTTTCACCGGAAAATGCCTGGCACTGCGAGACGACGGGTAAAATGCTGTCGCTGCTCGACGTGCTGGTGGACGGCCCGTTTCTTGACGATTTGAAAGACATTGCGCTCCGCTTTCGCGGATCTTCGAACCAGCGTTTAATTGATATGAAAAAAACGAGAATCTATGGTAAAATAACGCGGTGGGGCGAAGGAGGTTAATTTTATGCATTGTATTAAAAAAGTTACGGATGATTTATGGATGATCGGCGGGAACGACCGGCGGATTGCGTTGTTTGAAAATGTCTATCCCGTTCCCGAGGGAATTTCGTATAATTCTTATTTATTGCTGGACGAAAAAACCGTATTGCTGGATACGGTGGACAAGTCGATCCGCGATCTGTTTCTGGAGAACCTGGAATTTGCGCTCGGCACCAGGAAGCTGGACTATCTGGTGGTCAGTCACATGGAACCGGACCACTGCGCGGTGATTGCAGACGTTTACCGGATGCATCCGGAGGTAAAAATCGTTTGCAATCTCAAAACGATTTCGATGATCCGCCAGTTCTTCGATTTTAATATTGAAGATGCCGCTTTGCTGGTGAAAGACGGAGACACGCTTCCGACCGGACACCACACGCTGACCTTCCTGATGGCGCCGATGGTGCACTGGCCGGAGGTCATGGTAACGTACGATTCGGCGGATCGGATTTTGTTTTCCGCCGATGCCTTCGGTACGTTCGGAGCGCTGCACGGAACCCTGTTTGCGGACGAATCGGATTTTTACGGCACGAAGATCGCCGAGGCGCGCCGCTATTATGCCAATATTGTTGGGAAATACGGCGCCCAGGTACAGGCGCTTTTAAAGAAGGCTTCTGCGGTCGATATTAACATGATCTGTCCGCTGCACGGCCCCATCTGGCGGGAAGGCATCGACGGCTTTGTCGATAAATATGTAAAATGGAGTACTTATACGCCGGAGGAACGCGCGGTTCTGATCCTGTACGCTTCTATATATGGGGATACGGAAAATGCTGCGGAAATCCTGGCGGCGAAGCTCGCGGATCACGGTGTCCGCAATATTGCCATATACGATGTTTCCGTGACGGATCCTTCGTATCTCGTGGCGGAGGCGTTCCGCTGCAGCCATATCGTGTTTGCTTCCGTAACGTATAATGCCGGTATTTTCCCCAATATGGAGTTTGTGCTGCACGAATTGGAAGCGCATAATCTGCAGAACCGTACTGTGGCCGTGATCGAGAACGGTACCTGGGCGCCTGCGGCCGGCGGTCTGATCCGGGGCCGCCTTGCGGCGCTCAAGAACATGACAGTTCTCGGGGACCCCCTTACGGTGCGCTCTTCGGTGAAATCGCCTGATTTCGAGGAGCTTGAAGCGCTTGCGTCCCAATTGGCGGATTCGCTGCGGATCGATTTACCGAAAGCGGACGCTGCAGCGCTCGAACCGTCGTCTTTCTTTAAATTGAGTTATGGCTTGTTCGTGCTTTCGGCAAAGAACGCGGAGAAGGACAACGGATGTATTATTAATACGGTTTTGCAGGTGACGGATTCGCCGAAGCGCCTCCTGATTGCGGTAAACAAAGCGAATTATACGCATGAGATGATTGCAAAAACCGGCGCTTTCAATGTGTCCGTGCTGACGGAGGGCGCGCCGTTCAAATTGTTCCGCCATTTCGGCTTCCAAAGCGGCCGGGATACCGACAAGTTTGCCGATTTCAGCCATGTGAGCCGAAGCGCCAACGGGCTGCTTTATCTGAATAAGTATGCCAACGCGTATTTCTCCTGCAGCGTGATCTCGAGCGCGGATTACGGTACGCACACGGTCTTTGTCGCCGAGGTTTCGGAGGCGCGCGTTTTGCATGACGATGCTTCGGTGACGTATGATTTTTACTTTAAACATATTAAGCCTTCTCCGCAGCCGGCGGCGCAGAAGAAAGGCTTCGTTTGTAAAATTTGCGGTTACGTTTACGAGGGGGATCCGCTTCCTCCCGATTTCGTCTGCCCGATCTGCAAGCATGGGGCGTCGGATTTCGAACCGCTGCAATAACATATAAATTGATTATTTTTGAAAGGAGTTTTGTGCAATGAAGTATGTATGTGACGTCTGCGGATGGGAATATGATGAGGAAGCCGGGGATCCGGAAAACGGAATCGCTCCCGGTACGAAATGGGAAGATCTCCCGGAGGATTTTGTCTGCCCGCTTTGCGGAGTCGGGAAGGATTCGTTCAGCCCGGCTTGACGGTTTTGCTTGAAAAGCGGTGTACGGTATCAGCCGTACACCGCTTTTATCAGGTTCTTTATAACTGTCGGCCGCTTTCTTGCGTATTCATACAATGTTTCGATGGCGTTCCGCCATTTCTCATACGTCAGGCTGACCTGGTATTCGCCCTGCGCGGGAAAGTCCGGATGCGTATACCATATGTTTGTATAGATATGGGAATATTCTTTCGCGATTGCGTCCCGCATTTTTGTGATCATTGCGTACGCGCTGCTTTGCGAAAAATATTGATTGACCATTTCATCCATAAATTTTAGAAATTGTGATTTGAACTGCGCGTTGCGCATCAGGCTGGCAAATGCCGCGGAGATTTCCCCCGCGCCTCCGCGCAGTACGTTTTCCGAGTGCGCCGTTTCCTCGGCGACGACGTTTTCCGTCTGCCCCGGACTGTATATGATTCCCCAAGAATAATCGATATCCTTGAGCATAAACCGCCATTTTCCATCCTGCCCGTAGGAACCGTTTGTTTTTCCGACATATTTCCAGGCGCGTACATTGTTGTGCGGCCAGTCTCTGTTATTGGCGTATACGTTGACCGCGATATATTTTATAAAGTTATCCATATCGAGCATACTGTTTGCTTTGGTGTAATTCGCACTGCTTGCCATGTTGTTGCTTGCGATCCAGGTAAGCATATTCTGATAGTTGCTCAGGTCCGCTTCCGTTCCTTCATCGATTTTGTAAAACCAGTTTCCGTTTTCGTGCCCGTATGTGACGATGGCAACTTCGTCTTTGGGTACGCCGTAATGCTGTTCCAGATAATCTTTATCGGTGTCGTCCCGGAGATTATAGACGCCGAAATAATCTCCGTTGATGTATACGACGACCGGCCGGTAGGCCTGGGAAACGATATTCGATATTTTACCGGCGAGGGAATGGACCAATGCGTCCCGCAGGAGGGTATTCCGTTCTCCTCCAAACAAGTTGTCGTTTCCGCCTGCACGCAGTATGAAGCTGTCATACCGGTCGATGAGCTTCCCGGAGAGATCATAGCTTCCCGCGATCATGGGATATTTGAATTTTCCGTTATCCGCGTCGTATTCTTTCCTTGCGACGAGTTTGAGGGATTTCTGCGGGTTTGCCCGGGAGGTTCCGCCGTATACGCGAATACCCGCGTCGATCGAGAAACCCGCGGTCCCGTCGCTGTCGAAGAATTCGACGTGCGCGGGGCGCTCCGATTCTCTTCCGTGCTCGGTATAATTCGTTAAAATTCCGTTGGAGCCGTACAGATTTGTTTTGTCGGTAGAGATCGAAATGACGGCAAGATTATTATAGCGTCCTGCAAAGGAACCGTATTTTTTATTGACAATATATGTAGCGGTGACGGTCGTTCCGACCTGTTTTCCGTTTCTGAAGGCCGCAGCCCTGACCACGACGATATCGTCGTTTTTGCCGATATCACTGCTCAGATCGTTGATGGCGATTCCTGTGGATTGATACGCTTTGGCGCTTGTCGTGGGCGTATTTCCGTTTAACGTATAATATACCTTGTAGGAAGAGTCATAGTTTAATTTTAATGTAAACGGGGACGCGTAATATCCCGACGGATGAGAAAACCGTATTATTTTACTCTCCGTGAAATTTGTGTTTCCGTTATATTTATTCGGCGTGGGGGTCGGCGTTGGTTTCGATGTAGGTGTGGGCGCCTTTGTGGAGGTTTTGGGAGGATTTGTAACATCCGACTGGGAAGATTTTGTCGCCGGATTCAATGTATTTGCAGCCGTATTTGTACTCGTCTTTCCTCCGGTTGCCGTTCTGCCGCTTGTCGCGGTGGAACCCTGATCCGTTTCTTTTGGCGTCGGATCCGAACCGTTTATCGTTGGCTTCGAGTAAGTTGCCGAAGCTTGCGGATTTTCCGGATTCGTCTCTTTCCCTTTATTGCATGCCGCGGCAAAAATGATTAATGCAAAAGATATTGTTATA
>CABQCN010000099.1 GCA_902462635.1 uncultured Oscillospiraceae bacterium | reverse complement strand
GACATTCTATATATTACAACGGAACAATATGGGAAGAAAAGCGCGGAAGAACTAGCCGCCGCAATGGGCGCGGAATATGTCGTATACGACGGAAAGCTGGCGGTTTTTTCTTATCGGAAGGACTTTGCCGATACTTTTTCAGATATATACACGCTTGAAGCGCTGTCGCTCAGGCTGAAAGGCGCGCAGGAGGCCGATATTGTAAATGCGTTTATCACGCTGCCCAATTTTATATCGAACGGAACGACAAATGCGGTTTATTATACGGAGCCGAATTTGAATCTTGGCGTTCAGACAGAAATCTACGGCTTGCAGCTGAACGATTATGATACGGGCTATGAAAAGGTCAGTCAGGCGCCGATGATCGTAGCGGGACAGGGGGAAGACGGCGCGAACAATACGCTGATACGCGTTTTTAATACCAGTCAGGCCTGTACCTCACAGTTTCTGGCTTTCCCGGCGGACGTGCAGGGAGGCGTCATCGTCAAAACGGGAAATTCCTCCTCCGGACAAGCGCTGATCGCTGCGGCTGCGTACGACGCGACGCGCAATGCGGCGAAATCGATCAAAGTATTCGACACGTACGGATCTCTTCGGTATTCCTTTACGCCGCAGGGCGTCGAGGCACCTTACACGATCGAAATCGGAAAGTTCCTGCCGGGCAGCGATAAGAACTATATTTTCGTAGCTTCTAAATTCTCCGACGGCTCCGGATCAAAATACGAGTTATACGATCTTGACGACGGATCTTTTAAAAAATCCGTAAACGGCGGTTTCGAAAAAGGCGTAAAATCACAGCGGATCACGCTTGCCGCATATTCGCAGGACGGCGAAGATTCGGAATATCAAAAGCTGATCGTTACTTTTCTGGAAAGCAAAGCGGTTTATTACCTGGACTGCAGCGATTCATCCTGGACAAAATCGGATATCCAGCTGGACCGCAACGCTAGCGGCGTATATGATTCCGCATTTCCCGGAGAACTCGTGGCGTCTTTGAAGGAAGACACCTTCTCAAACGTAAAGATTTATGGAAGCGGCGTTTCTGAAAATTTAGATGGCAATCTTCTGAACGTGGGATATAAGGAGAACCGTTTTTATTCTACCTATGCGAAGCCCAATCCGGACGGATATGTCGACTATGCGGAGTTCAACCACATCAGAACGGATCTAGGCAACGGCGTAACGGAGAAACTGAACAAATTCGGCAAGGCGGAGCTTCAGGAACTCGTTGAATATCTGCAAAACGCAACGTATGAGGAATGGGAATACGTTTTCGGCACGCGTGAAAAGCAGAAATACCATTCGCAATATAATGTCTGGGAACCGTGTTTTACACATCGCTGGAATGCGATCCAGGCGATGCAGAACCTTGTTGCCGTGGTGGATCGCACGACGGGCAGCCCGGCCTATGCGTCTATCGGCAGAGACAATGAAGGCGGCGTTTATCAGGAACTCGACAGTTCCTTTTTGATCGGCACGTATGCGGACGGGATTCCGGAATTGGCAAAACTCCGTTTGTATCCGCTGCGGACGATGCTCCAGCAGCTGGCGGTGGAATTCCGCGGCAGCAGCGGGGAGCCGGAACGGCTGGTGGACGTTTCTCCGGTACATGAGCAGGAGATTAACGTTGCGGGTTCGATCGGGGATTATCATCCGAATATGATCGAAGGGTTCCGGAAGTACCTTCTTGGTCTATATGGATCCGTGGAAAATATCAATCGGAAATTCGGGACGAATTTTGCTTCGGAAGCAGAGATCGACGCGCCTCGGTATGATCCGGATGGCAGGAATACACAGCAAAGCAGAGGCGAATGGGATGTATACGGCAAGAGCGAATATTTTACCCAATGGAGCCTTTACACCAGAAACATCATCAATAAACGAATTTTGGAAGCGTACCGTGAAGCGCTGCTTGCGGGATTCCCGCCGGAAGCGATCAATGCTCACCAGATCCCGGAAGGCGATGCGGTCAGCGGCTTCCTGGGCGAAGCCGACACGCGGATTTCGCCGACAGATGTCGTTTCCATTTGCGGCACAGCGTACGGCGGCACGAGATACGGATATTTTTGCGATGATGTAAACAATTTCATACAGCTTGCGTATGGCGGGGGGCATTACAACAGTACGCTCGGCGAATATTCTTCCTTGTCCACAGATCCGGACAAAGCGTATGCACAGCTGAAATATTTGGCCAGCCATGGAGTTAAATTTACGCATATCATTGTGCCGTACGATACGAAAGACACGATGTATTCGCTGGTAAAGACTGCGGAAGAAGAAGCGATCGGCCGCCTGCAGCGCGAGGATCAGCCGAGGAAGACGGCAACCGGCGGTACCGGCGCATCGGTACCGGTACGCCGAGGCGATGCGTCCTATAACATCGTACAGCTTGGAGACAGCGATAAAAACGGACTTTTGAAATCTGTAAAACAGGACGGCTCTTGGGAAGGTTCCGTTTATCTCGTCCCATTCCATTCTCAGGTTGCCGTAAAAGAGATCGAAATGAGAAAGACGGATGTCGGATATACGTCTTCGCCGATGAAAGGCTTTCAGTATGGCGATCAGGCGGAACTGACCTTCCTGGCTTCCTGCAGCGGGAATGCTTCCGTGAAAATCGAAGTATACCACGCGGGTTATCTTCTGGAAGACGCAACGGCGGTTTATGAAATCGGCGCGCAGCAGACGCCGTACCGTTACGTATTTTCCAACCAGCTTTCCATGGAGGATATCGAGATCAGAATGACTTTTAGCGGCGGAGACCTCCGGCAGATCAAAGTTGAAAATCTGCAGTGTACTTCCCAGGTGGAAAGTGTGGCACATAAATATTTCGGAGATACGACTGCGGCCGCAAGCAAGGGAGGCGTCTCGTTTGATGTTGTCAAGTGAGGATAAAAAGGCCGCGCTTTTGATAAAGTTGAAACGATTCGGACAGGAAGCGCTCCTGACGTTTTACGACGAATTGGAAGAAGAACGGAAATTTGCCCTTCTGCAGGATATTGAGACGATCGATTTCCCGCTTATGGAACGACTGTACCGGAATATCGGAATATCCGGCGCTGCTGCGGAGAAGGAGAAAGGGGAAATCGAGCCGATCGGATGTACGGATCTGTCCTCGATGCCTGCAGAAGAACGCAGCCGTCTCTGCCGGCGCGGCCTTGCTGAAATCGCCGCCGGGAAGCTGGCCGCATTGACGATGGCGGGCGGTCAGGGGACGCGCCTCGGACATCCGGGGCCGAAAGGTACGTTTGACATCGGTTTGCCTTCTCACCGCTCTCTTTTTGAGATCCAGTGCCGCGGCCTGCAAAAAGTTTCGGCAGAAGCGGGATGCTCCGTGCCGTGGTACATTATGACGAGCCACATCAATCATGAGGAAACCGTATCGTTTTTTGCGGCGCACGATTATTTCGGCTACGGAAAAGAAAATATTTTCTTTTTCCGCCAGACGATGATCCCCGCCATGGACCGAAACGGGAAACTGCTGCTTGAGAATAAATACACCGTATTGAAAAGTCCGAACGGAAACGGCGGTTTGTTTGCCTCTCTTCTGCAGTCGGGCGGTCTGGAAGATATGCGCCGGCGCGGCGTGAGCAGAATTTTTATCTGCGGAATCGACAACTGCCTTGTAAAAATGGCCGATCCCCTATTTTTGGGATTCTTCGAGGAGTCGGGGAAAAAAGCGGCTGCGAAATCTTTTATCAAGCGTACCGCCGATGAAAAAGCGGGCGTTTTCTGCAAACGGGGCGGCGCGCCGTGCGTCATCGAATATACGGAGATCCCGCAAGACCTTGCGGAACTGAAGGATAAAAACGGCGTATGGGTATACGGCGATACGAATGTTTTAAACTATATCTTTGAGATCGACACCGCAGTGCGGCTTGCCGGCGCGGGTCTTTCTTATCATACAGCGGTCAAAAAGCTGGAGTATATCGATTTCCGCACCGGTGAACGTGCCGTGGCAGCGGATGGATATAAATTTGAACGATTCCTGTTCGATGCGTTTTCCTGTCTTGACGACATGGGGATCCTGCGCGTCGAACGCACGGAAGAATTCGCGCCCGTGAAAAATCCCACGGGCGTAGACAGCGCGGAAAGCGCACGGGAAATGTATCTCAATATACATAAGGAGGAAAACCGGAAATGAACGATAAGATCAAAATGAAAACGCCGCTCGTTGAGATGGATGGGGATGAGATGACGCGGGTGATCTGGGAAAAAATCAAAGAAATATTGATCGCTCCCTTTGTGGACTTGAAAACGGAATACTATGATCTCGGGTTAGAAAACAGGGATGCTACAGAAGACCAGGTTACGGTCGACGCCGCCAATGCCACGAAGAAATACGGTGTGGCCGTAAAATGCGCTACGATTACGCCGAATGCGGCGCGCGTAGAAGAATTTCATCTGAAAAAAATGTGGAAAAGCCCGAATGCGACGATCCGCTCCATTTTGGACGGTACGGTTTTCCGTGCTCCGATCCTTGTAAAGGGAATTTCACCGCTCGTTCCTACCTGGGAAGCGCCGATCGTTATTGCCCGTCATGCATACGGCGATATTTATGCGGCAGTGGACGCGGTGGTGGAAAAAGGCAGCAAAGCGGAGCTGGTCATCACGTCGCCGGACGGCACGCAGACGGTTCAGCTGATCAAAGATTTTTCCGCCTCGGCCGGCGTTGTGACCGGGATGCATAATCTGGATTCCTCTATCGCGAGTTTCGCGCGCACTTGTTTTGAATATGCGCTTTCAGAAAAATTGGATCTCTGGTTTTCTTCTAAGGATACGATTTCCAAAAAGTACGACCATCATTTTAAAGATCTCTTTGCGGATCTGTATGAAACCGAATATAAAGAAAAGTTCGCGGCCGCCGGCATTACGTATTTTTATACGCTTGTAGACGATGCGATCGCCCGCGTTATGAAATCTAAGGGCGGCTTTATCTGGGCGTGTAAGAATTACGATGGAGATGTTTTCTCCGATATGCTTGCCACCGCCTTCGGCAGCCTTGCCATGATGACCTCCGTATTGGTTTCCCCGCATGGCTATTATGAATATGAAGCCGCGCACGGCACGATCCCGCGCCATTATCATAAATATCTAAAAGGAGAGAAAACTTCTACAAACCCCATCGCAACGATTTTTGCCTGGACGGGAGCGCTCGCAAAACGCGGCGAACTCGACGGCCTTCCGGCGCTTTCTGATTTTGCGCGCCGTGCGGAAGCCGCCGTACTTTCTACCGTTGCATCCGGTAAAATGACAGGTGATCTCGCCTTATTGTCGTCGCTGCCTTCCGTGCAGGTGCTGGATCTTGAAGGCTTCCTGCGGGAAACCGCCTCGCAGCTTTAAAACGCCCGGATCGCATACAAAAATAAGCGCCCATCCGAAACTTGGATGAGCGCTTTCTTTATTCAAAAATCATCCATCAATAATCCCAATAATAATCGCGGTATGAAATCGTTTTATCCTCCGCTTGCTCAATAAATACATTTTCCGTCGTAAGATGCTGATAAGAAGCATATGCGCTGGAAGTAATCGTCGATCCCAACGGCAGGTTGACGGAAAGCGATTCAAGCGGAGTATTTACCACCTGTTCGATTCCTGTCTGCTTGTTGTAATCGCCCTTTATAAAATGATATTTATAGGCCATGAAGAAGTTGTTGGTATCGGTCCGGAGCACGGGATCGCCCTTCGGAACGGTAAGCGTATGGCTTTCTGCGTCATACCCTCTTTGTGTATAGCTGTCCGCTACTACAAAGTGATACACGACCGTACCTGCAATTCCGTTTCCGTGATCATCATATAAATCGTTATCCCAATTATTGGAACACATCTGGAAATTGATCGACTGGCCGATTACAGCCTCAAAAGAATCCCCCGATTTTAAAATTGTTCCGTTTTCCAGACGAACAGACATCTTTTTCGGAACCAGCACCGAAACGGTGATCTTTTTTCCCTCCGGAACCGGCTCT
>CABQCN010000098.1 GCA_902462635.1 uncultured Oscillospiraceae bacterium | reverse complement strand
CGGGATCCCGATACGCTGCAGCCTGTGGAATATTATTGCAAATTGCCGTTCGACGTTGCGGAACGCCAAGTCGTAGTGCTTGATCCGATGCTCGCAACGGGCGGCTCGGCTTCCGCGGCAATTTCTTTTATCAAGCAGAGAGGGGCGAAATCTATCAAATTGATGAATTTGATCGCGGCGCCGGAAGGGATCGATCGGATTCTTGCCGACCATCCCGATGTGGATCTGTTTTGTGCGGCAATCGATCAGGGGCTGAATGCGCATGCCTATATCGTGCCGGGCCTCGGCGACGCAGGCGACCGCCTGTTCGGAACAAAATAAAAAGGATAAGAATTATGTATCAGAATTTTAAAATCAAACCGCCGTTTTTTGAAATCGGACCGAAGGCGTACTTATACGGAGATGACATGCTTAGCTTCGCTAAGGAAATCGACAGAATTGCAGTAAAATACGATGTCGATATCATTGTAACGCCGCAATATACGGATATCCGCCTCCTTGCGGAAAATACCGAACGGATATTGGTGTTCGCCCAGCATATGGACTGCCTGCCGATCGGGCGCGGCCTGGGGTCCGTGCTGCCGGAGGCCGTCAAAGCGGCCGGCGCAAAAGGCGTAATGCTGAACCACGCGGAAAGACCGCTGGATCGCGAGACGCTTGCCAAAACGATTGCGCGCGCCGACGAAGTCGGGCTCGGAACGATTGTTTGCGCCGATACCCTGGAAGATATTTCGGCAATCGCAAAAATGGCGCCGAATCTGATCGTCGCAGAGCCGACCGCGCTGATCGGTACGGGGCAGGCAAGCGATATGGAGTATGTCCGCGACACGATCCGTGTTGTCCGTGAGATCAATCCTGAAATCATGGTGCTGCAGGGCGCGGGAATTTCCAACGGTCAGGATGTTTATCATGTAATCCATGCGGGCGCGCTTGCTACCGGCAGTACGAGCGGGATCCTCAAAGCAGCGGATCCCGTTGCGATGACGGAAGAAATGATCTGCGCTTTACGGCGTGCGTGGGATGAACTTCATTCATAAAAAAGGATAGCAACATGAAACTACTTGGAGTCGATGTCGGTACAACCTCATTAAAAGCGGTATTGTTCGATGAAAACGGCAGCTTGCTTTCCTCGGCTTCCGTCGATTATACGCTGTTTGCTTCCGGAGATATTGTGGAACTGGACGCAGAAGTCTATTGGCGCATTTTTCAGAAGGCGCTGGCGCAGGTTTGCCCGGATACGCTTCCGGACGCGCTTGCGATCGATACCCAGTGCGAAACGCTGATCCTTGCGGATGAAACCGGCGTTCCGCTGACGAATGCGATCGTCTGGCTCGACAACCGCGCCAAACAGGAAGCAAAAGAAATTGAAGCGCATTTCGGCAGAAAGCGAATTTATGAAATGACCGGCCAGCCGGAAGTTACCGCCACCTGGCCCGCGTGTAAAATATTATGGGTCAAAAGACATCTCCCTGAGATCTGGAGGCAGACGCGCAGAATTTTTTTACTGGAAGACTTTCTGCTTTATAAATTGACGGGTGAATTTGTTACGGAGAAAACGCTGCAGTCCTCGAGCTTGTATTTTGACATCAATACGGGCTGTTGGTGGCAGGAAATGCTTGATTTTATCGGACTTCCTGTAAAATATCTGCCGCGTATCGAAGATAGCGGCAGGGCGGTCGGGGATTACGGGACTTGCCGGATCGTTACGGGTGCGATGGATCAGGTGGCCGGCGCAATCGGCGCGGGGATCACGTCCGAATCCGTAATCAGTGAAATGACCGGCACGACGATGGTCATTTTTGCCAATGCGCAAGAAATTCCTCCGTTCCGAGAAGATAGCATCATTCCGTGTCACTATAATTATAACGGAAAGTATTGCTTGCTGCTTTGGACGCCGACGGCGGGTATGGCGCTGAAATGGTTTAAAAATAATTTGTGCGAGGAGTTCGGTTTTCGCGAGCTGGATGCTCTGGCGGAGGCCATTCCGCCCGGCAGCGAAGGATTGGTGTTCTTGCCTTATCTATGCGGCTCCACGATGCCGAAATACAATCCGGATGTACGCGGATGTTTTACCGGATTGACGCTTGCGCACACGCGCGGCCATTTTGTGAGAAGTATTCTTGAAGCGGTAGCGTGTATGCTGAAAGAAAACCTGGAATACCTCGGCATTTTACCGGAAGAAATCCGCGTAATGGGCGGCGGCGCGGAAAGCCCGCTCTGGTGCCGGATTAAAGCGGATATTACGGGCAGCGCGTTAAAAACTTTAAAAAATAAAGAAACGGCTTGCCTTGGCAGCGCGATTCTTGCCGGATACGGAATCGGATTGTTTTCGTCCATTGAAGAAACAAGCCGGCGCTTTGCCGTTCCGGATAAAGTATTTCGTCCGTCCGGCACGGATATGTCGGCGGTTTATGATAACTTTCGCGCTACGGACAGATTGATACAAGGAGGATGATTGTTTATGAAAGCTGGTTTTGTTGGGTTTGGCGAAGTCAATACGCCCTCGGAGATCATCATAAAGAAATGTGATGCTGCTGCGGCGGCTTTGCGGGAGGAGGGTCTTTCTCTCGTTTCGGTATATCCCGTAACGGATGATTATGCGGAAGAAGATATCCGCAAAGCGCTGTCCGTATTGAAATCCGATGATTTCGATTTTTTGGTGCTTTGCATTGCGGGTTGGATTCCGACGCATGCCGTGATCAAAGTGGCGGAGCAGTTCCGTCATAAGCCCATGGTTTTGTGGGGATTGTGCGGCTGGATGGAGGAGGGCCGTCTGGTGACGACGGCGGACCAGGCCGGTACTACAGCGCTGCGCAAGACGATGGAGGATCTCGGATACACGTTCCGGTATGTTTATGATGTGATCGGGCTGCCGACGCGTTCAAAGGCAGTTGCCGATTTCGGGAACGCCGCTGCTGCGGCTGCTATGCTCCGCACGGCGCGCGTTGGGATGGCCGGTTACCGGGATATGAATTTATACGGTACATTATGCGACGGTGTCTCGTTGAAACGCGTCGTAGGCGCGGAAATCGAGACGTTTGAGCTGCTGGAAATCGCGCAGCGTTACGCAAAGGTGACGGCTGACGAAAAGGCTGAAGTGATCGATCGGTATATGTCCGGGTGGAATTTTCTGAAACCTGCCAAGCGGGAGAGTCTGGAAACGGCCGCAGGGTATTATCTCGCGGTCAGCGCGCTTGCGAAGGAGCGCGGATATGCGGCGATTTCTTTAAAAGATGTCGATGGGATGAAAAAGCTGCTGGGGTTCCCGCCGGCTCCGATTTTTATGCTTCTTGCAAATTGTGACGGTCTGTGTACGATTCCGGAAAACGATTGCCTTGGGAATGTGACGCAGCTGATGGTGAAAGCGCTTACCGGACAGTGTGCGCCGTATCTTGAATTCTATGAATTTTTTACCGACGGCGTACTTGCCGGCGTTCCGGATTATATCCCGGAGTCTGCCACGGAGGGTGAAATTAAAGTCATGCCTGCCGCGTTCGGTGAATTATCCGAGGGCATTTTAAACGTATCGAAAGTAAAGACCGGCGAACTTACAATGTGCCGCCTCGCGGCAAAAGGCGACCGGTATTATATGCATCTCTGCCGCGGCAACGGCACGACTCCTGCGAAATGGGAGGAAGCGGGCTGGACACAGCCGGCTCCGCAGCTGCCGGGTCTGAAGATTCTGCTCCCGGATGTCGAACGTTTTGCGGAACACGTCATCTGCCAGCATTACATCATCGCGTACGGTGACGTTGTCGACCGAATGTCACAGCTCTGTAAAATACTCGGCATTGAAATCCTGCTGGAAAATTAAATTCTTTCATCCCTGCCGCCCCGCAATAAGCGGGGCGGTTTTTTGCGCTAAAAAAACAGGGTGCGGCTGGCGCAGCGCAGGCGGTTTTTCCCTGAAATAAATTGTCTCAGGGAAAAAGGGGAGAGGCAGAATGGAAGCGGGGAGGATAGCTGGAGGAAGAAGGAAAAGGAGGCAAAAGAAACCTGTGGAAACGGGTGGGTCGATGTGGTAAACTGGAGACAGTATAATCGTCTAAAGGGGAGAGGATTCGTATGGTGCGATATCATGAATCGGACAGAGGAAAGAACCTGCTGCTGTTGGAGAGATGTGCGGGTCAACTGCATATTTTACGGAAAGAAATGGAGTCGTTTGCGGATTACCCGCGCGGGAGCGTGGTGACGAAGGCGGCGCGACGCGTTTACAGGAGTAAAACGAAAGGGGTTCGGAAGTACGCGAATTTTTACGATAATATCGATATAGACGGAAAGCAGCTGCATGTGAGCAAAAGAGCCGAAATCTCCAGTGTGGAGGAGCTGCGGCAGAAGTATGGGGAATATGATCCGAATGATTATCGGATTCGGGAGAACCTGCCGGGGATCCGTGATAAATTGCGGTATAAGAAGTATGTGGAGGAGTCGGTAAGAGAGCTGGAGAAAGTAATAAAAGAGACAAGGGAGCGCCTAAATTTCGGAAAGAGAAGGAAGGAGAAAGAGATCACGAAGGAACGGTCGGAAGAACTGGGCAGGCAGTATGAAGCGGGGCATAAATATGCGGAGGACTGCCGGGAAAGAAAGGCGCGGAAAACGATGATCGCGAGATATGGGACAAAGAAGCAGATTGCAGAAGAATTTGAGAGCGCGGGGCAGTTGGCATTTTACCTGTGTGATGGAAAGATGATGCAGACGCGGCGGGGAGAAGCGGTGCGCTCGCGCGCAGAGCTGGTGGTGGCGGAGGTGCTGAACGGTTTGGAACTGCCATATGTGTACGAATATTATGTACGGGAGGCGGGCGCAAGCTGCGATTTTTTTGTGCAGACAGGCGGGCGGCAGTACTACATGGAAGTACTGGGAATGATGGATCGGGAAGAATACCGGAAACGATGGGAAGAAAAGAGGGAGGCGTACCGGAAACAGGGAATCGAGATCGGGAAAAATCTGGTGGTACTGGACCTGACGGAACGTGACTATCTGGATGTGGCCTGGCTCGAAACGCTCCTGAGCAGGCTTGCGCAGGGAAAGGTGCCGCGGGGCGTGGTGTACGGCGTGGAGAATATAAAAAAAGCGAAACGGCTGAAGGCGCGCGTGAATGCAAAAAAGGGAAAATAAAGAAGAAAAAAGAAAGGCCGCGTCTGCGGGAGCCATGGGATGGACTGGAAGAAAGAGGCAGAACAGGGAAAAAACGGAAAGCAGGAAGACCAGAAAAAGAAGAAAAAGAAAGCGCGCGGTGCTAATGTCTGTCCCGCGAAAGATAAAAGGACGGCTGCTACAGGGCAGCCGTCCTTTTTTTGTGGGGTGCCGCGGTGCTTTTTCCCTGACACCCCCACGTTTAGGGAAAAATAATTATGTTTTATAGAATAATACAAATCAACCCGCCGCTGCCTTCGTTGATAACACGCTGGATCGTTTCCTGCAATTTTACGCGTTCTTCGTCCGGAATTCGGTTGAGTTTGCTTTGGAGTCCTTCCCCCATTAACTCGTTCAGAGGTTTTCCGAATAAGTTTGATGTCCAGATCGACTGCGGATCGCCCTCAAATTCATTTAATATGTAATTTACAAGCTCTTCCGATTGTTTTTCTGTTCCCACGAACGGTGCGATTTCCGTTTCGATGTCGGCCTTAATCATGTGGATGGAAGGCGCGTGCGCCCGGAGCCGTACGCCGAATCGGTTCCCTTGTTTTACGATTTGCGGCTCTTCCAGATGCATTTCTTCAATTGTCGGCATAACGATTCCATATCCCTTTAATTCAACCTCGCGAAGGGCATATTCGATTCGTTCATGCTCCCTCTTGATGCGGCCGAGATCCTTGATCATCGATACGAGCGCTTTGTCGTCAGTGATATCGAGTCCAGATCGATCGGAGAGAATCTGGTAAAACAATTCATCCGGCAGTTGCAGCTCGATCAGCGAGCAACCGCGTCCCGCATTGATGGAGGAAACCATAGCCTTCTTTATAAAAGGATAATTTGCCAGAGCCTCTACGCACGCGCTGATATGCCGTACTTTGGAAGC
>CABQCN010000097.1 GCA_902462635.1 uncultured Oscillospiraceae bacterium | reverse complement strand
ATGCCTAAAAGAACCGATATTAAAAAGATCCTGGTAATCGGCTCCGGCCCGATCGTCATCGGCCAGGCCGCGGAATTCGACTACGCCGGTACGCAAGCGTGCCTGGCTTTGAAAGAGGAAGGCTACGAAGTCGTCCTTGCGAACTCGAATCCCGCCACCATCATGACGGATACCACGATTGCAGATAAAGTTTACATGGAGCCGCTCACGCTGGAATACATCGCAAAAATTCTGCGCTACGAAAGGCCGGACGCGATTCTGCCCGGCATCGGCGGACAGACCGGGCTGAACCTGGCGATGCAGCTGTATAAAAAGGGAATCCTCGAAGAATGTCAGGTCGAGCTGCTCGGTACGAGCTTTGAAAGTATCGAAAAAGCGGAAGATCGGGAGAAATTCAAAGAACTCTGCATCGAACTCGGCGAACCCGTATTGCCTTCCGAAATTGCGGAAAGCATGGAACAGGCCGTGAAAGCGGCGAACGATATCGGTTACCCGGTGGTGCTTCGTCCGGCGTTCACGCTCGGAGGAACGGGCGGCGGATTTGCCGACAACGAGGAGCAGCTGCTGGAAATCGCCAAAAACGCGCTCTCCCTCTCCCCTGTCCATCAGGTCCTGGTGGAAAAAAGCATCAAAGGCTTCAAGGAGATCGAATACGAAGTCATGCGGGATGCGAACGACACGGCGATCACCGTATGTAATATGGAAAATATCGATCCGGTCGGCATCCACACGGGAGATTCCATCGTCGTCGCCCCCAGTCAGACGCTGACGAACAAGGAATATCAGCTGCTGCGCGACAGCGCGCTGAAAATGATCCGCGCGCTCAAAATCGAAGGCGGCTGCAACGTTCAGTTCGCGCTCGATCCGTTCTCCTTCCAATATTATTTAATCGAAGTCAATCCGCGCGTTTCGCGTTCCTCGGCGCTTGCCTCGAAAGCAAGCGGCTATCCGATCGCGCGCGTATCCGCAAAGATTTCCGTCGGAATGCGTCTGGATGAAATTCCGCTGGCAAATACGCCTGCCTGCTTCGAGCCTTCGCTGGACTATGTCGTTACGAAAATCGCCCGCTTCCCGTTCGATAAGTTCGCGATGGCTTCCAATAAACTGAGTACGCAGATGAAAGCCACCGGCGAAGTGATGAGCATCGGCAGAACGATCGAGGAAAGTCTTTTAAAAGCGATTCGCTCTCTGGAAGTCGGCGCGTACCACCTGCATCTTCCGAAATTCGACCACAATACGACGGAAGAGCTGATCCACTATATCAGCGACGGACACGACGACAGACTGTTTGCCATTGCGCAGCTGATCCGCAGCAACACGGACCTCGGCCTGATCCACAATCATACAAAAATCGATATGCTGTTTCTCGATAAATTCAAGCATATCATTGATTTTGAGAAGGTCCTTGCCGAACATCAAAAAGAGATCGACGTACTAAAAGATGCGAAGCGTCTCGGTATCAGCGATAAATATATCGCGCAGATCTGGGGCATGACGGAATCGGAAGTTTTTCTGCTCCGAAAAGAGAACGGCATTTTACCGGTTTATAAAATGATCGATACCTGCGCGAGCGAATTCGACAGCTATGTGCCGTATTTTTACTCGACGTATGAAACGGAAAACGAATCGGTCGTCAGCCAAAAGCGGAAGATCCTCGTACTCGGTTCCGGCCCGATCCGCATCGGGCAGGGCGTGGAATTCGACTATTCCACCGTACACGCCGTGCAGACGATTAAAAACAGCGGCTATGACGCAATCATTATCAACAACAACCCGGAAACCGTTTCTACGGATTACACGACGAGCGATAAGCTGTACTTCGAACCGCTGACCGTGGAAGATGTGATGAACGTCATTGCGTTGGAGAACCCGGAAGGGGTAGTTGCCTCCCTGGGCGGGCAGACGGCAATCAACCTGGCCGATAAGCTCGGCGCGCTCGATGTCAAAATCATCGGAACGGATGTTGCGGCAATCGAAAAAGCGGAAAACCGCGATTGCTTTGAGAAAATTATGGAAGAACTCAAAATCCCCCAGCCGAAAGGCCGCGCGGTCACGAATATCGAGGCGGGAATCGCCGCTGCCGCGGAAGTCGGATACCCCGTCCTCGTACGTCCGAGTTATGTGCTCGGCGGGCGCGCCATGCAGATTGTGCAGAATGAGAAGGCGCTGAAAGTTTATCTCCGCTCCGCGGTAGAAGTCGATGAGAAACAGCCGGTGCTGGTCGATAAGTATATCTCCGGCAAAGAGCTGGAGGTCGACGCGATCTGCGACGGTACCGATGTGTTTATCCCCGGAATCATGGAGCATGTCGAGCGGACGGGCATCCACTCCGGCGACAGCATCAGCGTATATCCGACCTTCAGCGTCAGCAGCGCAGTCAAGCAAACGATCATCGATTATACGATCCGCCTTGGACTCGGAATCGGGATCGTCGGGTTATATAATATTCAGTTCATCGTCGATAAAAACGACGACGTATACGTCATCGAAGTCAACCCGCGTTCCTCGCGGACCGTTCCGTTTCTTTCGAAAGCGACGGGATATTCCATGGCGGATATCGCCACGCACGTGATCCTCGGCCGCAGCCTGAAAGACCAGGGATACGATACGGTGTATCCGAAAGAAAAGGAAAGATGGTACGTCAAAGTACCGGCGTTTTCCTTCTCCAAACTGGACGACTTAGACGCCTATCTTTCTCCGGAAATGAAATCCACAGGCGAGGCCATCGGGTATGATAAAAAATTGACGCGGGCGATCTACAAAGCGCTGATCGCATCCGGAATGCACGTCGTCAATTACGGTACGATCTTCGTAACGATCGCGGATAAAGATAAGGACGAGGCGCTGCCGCTGATCCGCCGGTTCTACCAGCTCGGATTCAATATCGAGGCGACGGAGGGCACCGCGAATTTCCTGCGCAAGAACGGGGTCAAGACGCGAATCAAGAAAAAGCTCAGTTCCGGCAGCACGGAAATCTTAGATTCGATCCGGCAGGGGCATGTCAATTACGTAATCAGCACGCGCGATATCGATATCGCTTCCCAGAAAACGGACGGATACAAAATCCGGCGCTGCGCGGTCGAAAACAACGTAACGATGTTCACGGCGCTCGATACGGTAAAAGTCCTGCTGGACGTGCTGGAGGAAATCACGATGTGCGTTTCCACGATCGACGCGGAATAACACGTCACTTCGAAAGGAAGACAGATGGAACAACATGATTTTACGATTACGGAAAACACACGCGTCAGCGCAAACGTTTTTCGCATGAGACTGGAAGGGACCGGTGCGGCGGGCCATAAACCCGGGCAATTTATCGATCTCCAAATCGACGGCTGTTTCCTGAGGCGTCCGATTTCCGTCTACGACGCGGGACCGGATTTCATCACAATTTTATATAAAGTCGTCGGCAAAGGCACCGGGCTCCTTTCCGGGGCGGCGCCGGGCGCAAAGCTCGGCGCGCTGACGCATCTCGGAAACGGCTTCGATCCCGGCGTCCATTGCCGGCAGCCGCTTTTGATCGGCGGCGGCATCGGCTGTCCCCCGCTGTATTTGTTGGCCAAAGCATTGATCTCTGCCGGGAAAAAGCCTCTGGTGCTGCTTGGGTTCAACGCGCCTTCCGAAGCAATCCTGGAAGCGGAATTCAAAGCGCTCGGACTGGAGGTTTCCGTCATAACGGAAGGGTACGTAACCGACGCGCCTATTTTTGCATCGGCGGATTACGATTATATCTATACCTGCGGCCCGCTCCCGATGTTAAAGGCAGTCTATAACGGCAGCTCCTGCGGCGGGCAGTATTCTTTCGAGGAACGCATGGGCTGCGGATTCGGCGCCTGCATGGGCTGCAGCTGCCGCACGAAATACGGCAGCAAGCGAATCTGCAAAGACGGGCCGGTATTATCCAGGGAGGAAATCATATGGTAAGCAGCTATTACAATGAACGGCTCGCAGTAAAGCTTTGCGGCCTTCTTCTGGACAATCCCATTATTCCCGCAAGCGGCTGTTTCGGCTACGGAAAAGAATTTGCGGAATTGTACGATATCAATATGCTCGGATCTTTTTCTTTCAAAGGAACGACGAAAGAGCCGCGCTTCGGCAACGAAACGCCGCGGATCGCCGAAACGCCCGCGGGTATGCTGAACGCGGTCGGATTGCAGAATCCCGGGATCGAACACGTCATTTCCCACGAACTGCCGGAACTCCAGAAATATTTTACCAAGAAAGTCATTGCCAATATCAGCGGCTTTTCGGAGGAAGAATACGCATATTGCGCCGCGCGCCTCGACGCGCAGGAATGCGTGGGAATCCTGGAGGTCAATATCAGCTGTCCGAACGTACACGGCGGCGGCATGAGCTTCGGAACGGACCCGAAAGCGGCGGCGGCGGTCACGGCGGCAGTCAAAAAAGCGACCAGAAAACCGGTTTTTATCAAATTATCCCCGAACGTAACGGACATTAAAGAAATCGCGCTTGCTTGCGAAGCTGCCGGCGCCGATGGGCTGAGCCTGATCAACACGCTGCTTGGCATGCGGATCGACATCGGGAAGAAGCGCCCGCTCCTTGCGAATACGTTCGGCGGGCTTTCCGGCTCCGCGGTATTCCCGATCGCGCTGAGAATGGTATACCAGGTCTGCAGCGCGGTGAAAATACCCGTGATCGGTATGGGCGGTATTTCTTCCGCGGAGGATGTCATCGAAATGATGGAGGCAGGCGCAAGCGCGGTGCAGATCGGCGCCGCCAACCTGACCGACCCTTATATTTGCAGAGATATTATACGGGATCTTCCGGCCGTAATGGACCGGTTCCATATTCAAAATCTGAATGATATTATCGGAGGTGCTCTTTCATGGCAAAAGATGTGATCATCGCTTGCGACTTTTCATCCGAGGCCGAGACGCTGGAATTCCTGGCGGGACTCGGAGACCGGAAGCCTTTTGTAAAAATCGGCATGGAGCTTTTCTACAGCGCCGGCCCGCAAATGGTGCGGAAAATCGCGGAGAGAGGCAATCAAATATTCCTCGACCTGAAGCTCCATGACATTCCCAACACCGTCCGCAAGGCGATGGCAAATCTCGCGGAGCTCGGCGTCGATATGTGTAACGTCCACGCGGCGGGCGGCGTGAAAATGATGCAGGCAGCGCGCGAGGGACTGCAGGAGGGCGCCGCGCGTACGGGCAGGCGTGCGCCGCTCCTGATCGCGGTCACGCAGCTGACTTCCACGGACGACGCGATGCTCAGAGACGAGCTTCTGATTCAGGCGCCGATGAACGATACCATTTTAAAATACGCGGAAAACGCGCATACGGCAGGCCTGGACGGCGTCGTATGTTCGCCGCTGGAAAGCGGAATGCTGCGCGCGCATTTTGCGAAAAAGGGAACGTCCTTTCTGACCGTTACCCCGGGGATCCGTTTCCGCGGGGCCGGCACGGACGACCAGAAACGAATCACCACGCCGAGACAGGCGCGAAACGGCGGCGCCGATTATATCGTCGTCGGCAGGCCCATTACGGCCGCCGCCGATCCGAGGGCCGCTTACGACAGGTGCGTCAACGACTTTTTAACGGATCACGCGGAAGGAGAATGATTCTATGGAAAACAGAAAAAAACAGATCGCTGCCGATTTATTGTCTATACAGGCCGTATTTCTGCGGCCGGACGAGCCTTTCACCTGGGCGAGCGGCATCAAAAGCCCGATCTATTGCGACAACCGCCTGACGCTTACCGCGCCGGCCGTACGCAACGATGTGGAGAACGGATTGTGCGCCGTGATCCGCGAATGTTATCCGGATGCGGAAGTACTAATGGGAACGAGTACCGCCGGGATCGCCCACGCCGCGATCTGCGGCCACTTGTTGAATCTGCCGATGGGATACGTACGTTCCGGCGCAAAGGATCACGGCAGAAACAACCGCATTGAGGGCCGGCTGGAGCCGGGGCAGCGTGTCGTTATCGTGGAAGATTTGATTTCAACGGCCGGAAGCGCGATCGAAACCGCCGAAGCGCTGCGGGAGGCCGGCGCGGATGT
>CABQCN010000096.1 GCA_902462635.1 uncultured Oscillospiraceae bacterium | reverse complement strand
TGTTAAGTCAGGCAGAGACACCGATAAATTTTCCGAATTGAAACTGACGAAAATAGAAGGCGGGAAAACGGGCGTGCCGCTGATCGGCGAATCGCCGGCCTCGCTGGAATGCCGCGTCAGGCAGTTGCTGGAACTCGGATCGCACGACTTGTTTCTCGCGGAGATCGAAAATGTTCTGGTATCCCGGGAACTTTTTGACGAGAAGGGCGCGATCGACCTTAGAAAGGCGAATCTCGTAGCCTATAACCACGGCGAATATTACGCGCTGGGCGATTTTTTGGGATTCTACGGATATTCCGTGGCCAATCAAGACGCTTTAGAGAGAAGAATGAGAAAAAAGTAGGATTTATATTTTGCGGAGGTAACCCATGTTAAGAAAAGCAAAAACGAAATTATGCGTACTGGTCGTCGCGCTGGTACAGGCTGCGGCAATGCTTGCCGGATGTTCTATTTTCCCGGCGGAAGAAGAACCATCGATCCCGGCGTTAAAGACGCCGAAACCGATCGCGTATTCCTTCTACCGAGTGAAACAGGATACGTTGAGAAGTACGGCCACAGGAGTCGGCAAGGTTACCTCTATTTATTACACAAACCATTCCTTCCCGACCGGGGGCGGGAAAGTGAAATCGATCAACGTGACGCTCGGCGACACCGTTACTAAAGGGCAAACGCTGATAGAACTCGATAATTCCGACCTGGAAATACAATATCTGCAAGCCGAAATCGATTATGAAAAACAAAAACTGACGTTTGAAGCGCAGGAGCGCGCTTACCGAAACGGAAGCATCACAGAAGGGGAATACCGGATCGCGGAGCTGGAACTGAAGAGCGCAGGGAAGAAATATGAAGATTTGAAACTCGCTTATGAGAATACGCAGCTGAAAGCAACGGTATCCGGTAAAGTAGTCTACATCAATACCGCCTATACGGCAGCTGCGGAACCGAAAGAAATCGTAGGAGGAGAACCTATGATTGCCATCGATTCCGAAGATCCGAAATATACATACGTTGTGTTCGACAAAGCCGGATCGAATGAAGAATATGCGCCGCAGCAGTTTCGGGTGGGGGAAACGCTGACCCTGACGCAGGTAGACAGCAAGGGCGTGATCATTCCCGAAACGCAGCCGTTTACCGGGACGATCGTCGGCACGAATACGGTCATCAAAGATACCGGGCTTTCCGCCGTTTCTGAGGATGTGTATTATTGTAAAATGGAAAATCAACCGGAAGGCATCGAACTCGGTTCCACCGTAAAATACGATTATACGGAATTCGAGATTGAAAATTGCCTGATCATCCCTGCGTCGGCGCTGTACGAGTTCAACGGAAACCAATTCGTATATATGCTGGACAGCAATACGAATCTGAAAAAGGAAGTGCCTGTCGAGATCGGATACAGGACCTCGTCTCAGGCGCAGGTGTTGGATGGGCTCAAAGCCGGTGATTTGATCATAGAAGGATAATGGGGCCCAGAGATGATGAAATCCGTATTCCGTAAAATTGCAAATAATTTCTGGCTGTTTTTCTGTCTGATATTAGGTTCCTTGTTGATCACGTCGATTCTGGCCGCGATTCCGATCTATACCGACGGCGCCCTGCGGAAGATGCTTAAAGTTGAACTGGATCATTTCGCCACGGAAAATAATGAGTATGTTTCACCGGGCGAGTTGTACGCGGATGTCTATTTCCGCGGCGAATACGGTCCGTCCGCGATCCTTGCCACGATCGGGGAAACGAATCGTGCAATGGAGCGGGAATTCAAGAACAGTAAAATAGAATTGAACGATTCTTTTCACAAGGCGACGGTGGCGAATCTCCGGTGCGCCGACGCAAATATTAATCAGACTTATGCGTACAGCCTGCAGTACCTGACCGGGATCGAAAACCATATCAGGATCCTGGAGGGGCGGATGTATGAAGAATCGATACAAGAAGATGGCGTCATTGAAGTCGTCGTATCTTCCGCGGAGTATAACAATAATTATTTTTCCTTGGGAAACGTTTATACCATGAATCAGGGCCGGTTTGAGGAGTCGCCCGAAACGAACCTGCGCTTCAAAGTTGTCGGCGTATATGAGCCGAATTACAACGACGTCAATTATTGGCATAAATCGGATATCGATTCCGGAATGCGCGCGATCCTGATCGCATCGGAACACGCATTTCAAGATTATTTTTTTAATGAAAACAAAGCAACTTATTTGTCCTCGGCTTCCTGGTGCTATAACGTAAATCTTTATGGACTCAGGAACAGCGAACTCAATCCCTATCTGCAGATATACGGAAATTTAAAAACATATTTTTCTTCTTTATATGAAGGAACCTGGAGATTTTCCGCGCCGATCAACGAAACCTTGCTGGAATATATCGACAAGGGCGAAACGCTGGAGCTGACGATGTGGATCCTGAACGCGCCGGTACTTGTAATGCTTTTATTTTATACGTATATGGTCGCCAAAATGATCATAGAAGATGATAAAAACGAGATTTCCTCTTTAAAATGCAGAGGCGCGTATCCGATGCAGATTTTCTACCGGTATTTTCTGGAGTGCGGAATCATCACGGCTTTTTCATTGATTGCAGGGCCGCCGCTGGGGCTGTTCCTGGCGCAGATGATCGGATCGGCAAACGGCTTCCTGGAATTCGTAAACAGGACGGGACTCGATCTGAAGCTGCTGCCGCAATCGTATCTGTTTGCGCTGCTTGCCGGGATCGTTTTCATGGTCATGGTGCTGATCCCTGCCTATAAAGCGACGAAAACGACGATCGTACAGCATAAACAGAAAAATGCGCGCAGAAACAAACGCCCTATCTGGGAAAAGACTTTTCTGGATATCATCCTGCTCGGACTTTCGCTATACCTCCTTTATATTTATCAGATGACGGATCTCATCACGCCTGACGGCAATTCGGACATGACGGTATATTTTATCTCCACCGTGTTTATATTTGCCTGCGGGATGCTGTTTTTACGTTTGTATCCGTATCTGCTGAAGCTGATTTATCATTTTACCAAAAAGCGTCTTCCGCCTACGGTGTACGCAACTTTTGTGCAGGTTTCCAGAAACGGCAATGAGAACCGCTTCCTGATTATGTTTTTGATTCTTACAATGGCGGTCGGTATTTACAGTTCCAATACGGCGGGGATCATCAACACAAATGCGGAGGATATCGCGAAATATAAAAGCGGCGCGGATATCGTCGTGTCGCCGGATTGGGAGCTGGATTCGGTCGTTACCTATACGGCGGAGGACGGCAGTGAAATTACGGGAACGTTGGCGGATATGCCTGCAAAATACAGAACGTTTTCCACGGATCCTTTTCTGGCAGCGGAAGGGATTGAATCGATGACAAGGGTATCCAATATTACCGGCGCGTTTGCCCGGAAGGAATTGCGCTCGGAATGGCAGCGAAACGTCCGCATGATGGCCATCGAACCGTACGGCTTTTCCCAGGTGTCCTGGATCCGCCCATCGACCTTTAACAAGGATATCCATTGGTATTATTATATCAATCAAATGCAGGAATATCCCACCGGGATCCTGGTTTCCCGGGAACTTGCCAACATGTGCGACCTAAACGTGGGAAATTCCCTTGAAATCAGTTTCCTGAGCACCAGGGTGGGAGATGAACTCCTGCCGGATCTTTCGTGCTACGTACTCGGGATATTCGATTATTGGCCGACGTATTACGAAGATTATAAATATGCGGATGTAACGGATTTCATGGTCGTAATGAACCTCAATTATTTGCTGAGCGTACAGGATGCCGCCACTTACGACTTGTGGTTTAAAAAAGCGGATGGCGCTTCCAGCGACGCGATTTACCGCCAGTGGGAGGCGGCCGGACTGACGGAGAATATCACGGAGATTACGGATCGGCAGTCCGCGCTGAATGAAGAAAAAGCGGATTCTCTGGTCATGGCGCTGAACGGGTTGTTTTCTTTGGGATTTGTGGCGACGATGATCGTCAGCTTTATGGGCTTCCTCCTGTACTGGCTGCTGAGCATCCGCAAACGGCGGCTGCAATTCGGTGTGCTGCGTGCGATGGGAATGACCAAATTCAAGCTTTCTCTGATGCTGCTCTGGGAACATCTGATGACTTCCGGCGTTTCCGTGGCGGTAGGGATCCTGGTCGGATATCTGACGTCTTCTCTGTATCTGCCGGTATTGAAAAAGACGTTTACGACGATGCTGCCGCTTACGCTTACGTATAATAATGCGGACAATGCCAAAATCTATGTCATCGTGGCGCTGATGATTCTCAGCGGAATCGTCGTCTTATCGGAATACATCAACCGCCTTAAGATCAATGAAGCCGTTAAAATCGGGGAGGAGTGACGAACGTGCCGGATTATATTTTACGACTGGAAGACGTTACAAGAGACTTTCAGAAGCAGACGGAAACGGTCCGCGCGGTCCGCGGGGTATCGCTCGCAATCGAGCGGGGAACGTTCAACATTTTATGCGGACGTTCCGGTTCCGGCAAGACGACGCTTCTGAATATGATCGCGGCGATCGATCTGCCGACGTCCGGAAAAATTTTTTTTGAGGACCGGGAAATATCGGCGATGCAAAGCGCTGCGCGCGACGAAATCCGCCGGCAGAAAATCGGGATTATTTTTCAGAATACGGCGCTGATTGCGCAGATGACGGCGCTCGAAAACGTAGAGTTTGCGCTTTCCATTGCGGGAATCAAACCGGGAAAACGGCGGACACAGGCGTCGGATTGGCTGGCACAGATGGGCATCAAAGAGCGGAAAAACCATATGCCGGCGGAAATGTCGGGCGGCGAGCAGGCGCGGGTTGCAATCGGCAGAGCGCTGGCCCACGAACCGGCGCTGCTGCTTGCAGACGAGCCGACTTCGGAACTGGATACGAAAACGTCGTTTCGCGTCATCGACATGTTTCGCGACCTGGTAGACAATAACGGTCTCACGATCGTGATGACGACGCATGATGTCAATATCATGGACGCGGCGGATCACATTTTTACGATGGAAGACGGGGTGATTATCGATGCCAAGTGAAACGATGGTTTTTTGCGAAAATCTTGTGAAGCTGTATAAAATCGGGGAAATCGAGGTCATGGCGCTGCAGGGACTCGATCTTACGGTGGAAAAGGGCGAGATGCTTGCGATTATCGGCAACAGCGGCAGCGGAAAGTCTACCCTGATGAATATCATCGGCGGACTCGACCGCCCGACAGCAGGGAAGATCTATGTAAACGGAACGAATCTCCTGAAATTGGGCGATAAGGAAATGATGCATTATATGCGGGAGACGATCGGCTTTGTCTGGCAGAATACGGCCCGGAACATGGTGCCGTACCTGAATGCGCTCGATAATGTCAAGCTTGTCATGCAGATGGCGGGCAAGCTGGACGAGAACCGCGCGAATATGCTTTTAGAGACGGTGGGACTTTCCCATCGAAAGAAAAATAAAATGCATGAGCTTTCCGGCGGAGAACAGCAGCGGGTGGCGATCGCGATCGCGCTGGCGAACGATCCGGAGATTCTGCTTGCGGACGAACCGACCGGCGCGGTAGATACAAAAACGACGGCGCAGATCATGAACTTGTTTCATACGGTAAATACGGAGTTCGGCGTTACGACGATAATCGTTACGCATGACCGCCAGCTTTCCCATATGGTTCCGCGCGTCGTGACGATCAGCGACGGCCGCATCGGTACGGAATTCATCCGGCGCGAGGAAATCGATATGGGGAGCGATGAAATCATGGACGCCACCGCAGGGCACAATCAGGGTTCGCACGTGGAATACGGGTTTATCGACGGCAGGAAGCGTTTATTTTTGCCGGAAAATTATCTGACGGCAGTCGGATTGAAGGAAAAAAGCAAGGTCAGCATCCAAATCGAAGCGGATCGGCTTATCTTGCGCAAACCGGAGGACGAGGAGCAGAAAGATGAAAAAAAATAATTTACAGAAGGGGATTCTCGTTTGCTTATCCTTATTTCTGGCGGTATATTTTACAGGGTGCGTCGACAATACCAATAAAAATCCCATTGTAACCGTTACGATCGACGCGAAAAACGAC
>CABQCN010000095.1 GCA_902462635.1 uncultured Oscillospiraceae bacterium | reverse complement strand
GTATTTTGATATGGAGAGGAAATCATGATATCACGCAGAGAAGAATCAGGCGGTATTTGCATCGCATTCAAAACGCCTGCAGGCAAATAGTTATGGTGTTCGCCTGATTTTTGTAGTATAATTCCAAAGAACATAAGCTGCGCCATGAGAGATAAAAGATGGCGGTAAGGGACAACAGACGATAGAAATTACGGATTGATAAAAATGGGAAGAAAGCTCTCCTTGCGTTGATGAACGATCAGAAACATCGTCCTTTTTATCACGCAGCTTGTGTATGATGGAATTGGCTGATATAGAAAGGATCCTGTGACCGATGTCGTATCAAATTTGGAATCGCAGATATACGGGCAGCAAATTGAAATTGTCGGATTGGATATCCGATTTGATTTTCAGCAATTGCAGGGGCAATTCGTTTTGTGATTTGTTTGCCGGAACGGCAGTGATCAGCAAACAGGCGCTCGCGTATGTTGATGAAATATATATAAATGATTTTCTTTATTCAAATGAAGTGATTTACAAGGCTTTTTTTGAACAAGAGGCGTTTGACAGCAGAAAACTTGAGAAGATAAAAGCTGATTTTGCAAAGATAGAGGCAGGGACGTTAGCCGGAAATTATGTATCGGAACAGTTTGGCGGGAAATTTTTTTCGGAGAACGACGCAAAAAAAATCGGATATATCAGAGAGTATATTGAAACGGCGGATCTGAACGACAAAGAACGGAATATTCTTCTGGCCTCCTTATTGTATTCTTTGGATAAAGCAGCGAATACGGTGGGGCATTATGATGCTTATATAAAGGGAAAAGCGATTCAGGACGAGTTTTTATTTGATTTGATTGCGCCCTATGAATATAAAAATAAACGCATTCATATTTCACGCGAGGATGCAAATCAATTTGCGAAAAAGCTGACGTGCGACATCGTCTACATCGATCCTCCCTATAACTCCCGCCAATACAGCAGGTTCTATCATATTTTAGAAAATATCGTCAGCTGGAAAAAACCGGAACTGTTTGGAGAGGCGCGGAAGCCGCTGCCGGAAAATATGAGCGAGTATTGCAGAAAAACGGCGACGGAGGTTTTTGAAGATTTGATTTTATCTTTAAAGTGCAGATATATTGTAATTTCTTACAATAATACGTATAATTCCAAAAGCAGCTCTTCCAAGAATAAAATAACGCTTGAGGACATTGAAAAATATTTGGCGCAAAGAGGAACCGTTCAAATGTTTGAAAAACCGCATCCCTATTTCAACGCCGGAAAGACCTCGCTGGAAAATCATAAAGAACTTGTATATATTGTGGAAGCAGGTGAATGAGTTGTCGGGAAAAACGAATTTTATACGATCCCCGTTTTTTTATGTCGGCGATAAATTCAAGCTGATTCCGCAATTGCAAGAAAACTTCCCGAAAGAGATCGATCGGTTCATAGAACCGTTTTGCGGCGGCGGAAGCGTATTTCTGAATACAAAAGCCAACCGGTATCTGCTGAATGACATCGATTCCTATTTAATACGACTTCATACGTTTTTAATATCTTATAGCGATCGTCAGGATGCATTTTGGGAGGAATTGAAATTTGATATAAACAAATACGGACTCTCTGCGACCTTTCTTGGCCGAGATGTGCCGCAAGCGTACAGGAAAGAGTTTGTAAAAACGTATTTTGCGAAATATAACAAGGAATCGTATCTGAAGCTCAGAGATGATTTTAATAAAAAGAAAGACGATATGATGCTTTTGTATCTGCTTTTGATTTATGGATTCAATCGGATGCTTCGTTTCAATGCAAAAGGCGACTTCAATCTTCCCGTTGGAAATGTCGATTTTAACAGGAATGTTGTGGATGCTCTGGAAGCTTATTTCAATTATGTGAGAGATCGGGAGGTTGCACTGTATAACCTTGACTTTCGGGATTTCCTTGAAACCGTTCAGCCGACCGCGAGAGATATGGTGTATTTGGATCCGCCGTATTTGATTACTTTCAGCGAATACAATAAACTCTGGAATGAAGACAGTGAAATGCGGCTTATAAATTATCTTGATGAATTGAACGCAAGAAACGTCCGTTTCGCGGTATCGAACGTACTGCGGCATAGAGAAAGATACAACGGCACTTTCAATACTTGGGCGCAAAAATATGACGTCGTTCCGATAAAAAGCAATTATATAAGTTACCACGATAATACGGAAAAAGGTTCTTACGAAGTATTGGTTAAGAATTACTAAAGGAGCATAGCCCATGCCAAGAGAACGACCCTTTGAATGTAAACCGCTGTCTTTCTCGACAACGATGCGGAATCCGGCCAGAATTGCAGATTTTCTCACTTGTATTTTACCCTTTGAAGGGCAAATCCTTACAAATAATATCATTCATCGCGTGGCCGCCTCGTTGATAAAAAAGAAATGGTATTGTCCTATGTATATTAAGAGAACTCCGCGGCTGCAGTCTGTATTCCGGGAGGAACGGGAGTTTTCGGATGATGAAGTTTCCGAAATCATGAGAAACAGTCCGCAGAATCACAAAGAAGCCGGATTTGACCGGGGATGGCCTTCACGGTTTGACACTTGGTACAAATTACCTATGGAATTCGGTTTCCTGTATTATGAAATGAACAAACCGATACAAATCTCAACCACGGGCCATATGCTGCTGGACGCGCATCATGAAATGCCGGCCAACGATCAAAAAATAAAGAATGTTTTTTTGAATGCGTTAGTCAAATATCAAACCAATAACCCGTTCAGAAAGAATTCCAATTCAAATTCTCCGCTGGTATTGCTTTTGCAGGTCATCAAATTATTGAAAGAGGATCCGGCAGAAAACGGAGCGGGTATTTTTAAAAGCGAATTGTCGCTGATTATTTGCTGGCCCGACAGCGATGCGAATGCATTATACAGAAAAATAAAAGAGATTCGCGGCAAATACAGATTTACATACGGGGATGAACTCCTATATGAGATTTGCCTCGATTTGCTTGGCGCGTCTGAAGCGCAGCGCAACAGGTTTAAGATCAATCAGATAACAGGGGAAGCCGTTGATGAATTCATACGGAAAATGCGTATTACAGGAATCGTTTCCCTGCGCGGCAACGGAAGATTTATCGATTTCAACTCGTTTGAATCCGAAAAAATCGAGTATATTCTGAATCGCTACAACACGGTCCCTACGTACGCCTGCAAACAGGATTTCTATGCGTATATCAGTAAAATCGATCCTGAAATTCTTTCAAAGGAACAGGAACTTGAAGAAACGGAAATAGAGGATATCCGAACCGCAGCGATAAACCGTTGGGCGGGCGATTATTCAAAAGAAGAGATCATCAATGAACTCAACATTGTCTGCGGCAGAGGGGAAAGTCACAATCCGGTGCTGCGCATTCTAGACAAACCGACAAGATTCGAATTTTTATCCGGGATCGCCTTAAAACAAAATTTTCCGGGCATAACGGTGAAACCAAATTACCGCGTCGATGACGAAGGGCTTCCGACATTTACGGCCGGCGGCGGAGTGGCTGATATCGAATGCTTTGATACCGACTGTACGCTTCTGATTGAAGTAACATTACTGTGCGCAAGAAATCAGGCTACGAATGAAATGCCGGCAATCACCAGGCATTTGCAGGACTGTCTCGTAAAATACCCGGCGAAAACAGTGTTTTCGGTTTTGGTTGCTCCGTCCATTCACCCGGATACCCTTTATATGGCAGCGTTTTCAAAGCATCGATACGACGTTGATATCGTGACAGTAACGATTGGCAAGTTTATAGAGCAAATTCAAAAAAAAGAACGCATTGTTGAACTGTTATCGCTCGTTTAGAGTCTGTTCTTTTGCGGTTTTCTACGATTCTCACAGCCTCCATCCAACAAAAAGGCCAAAAATCAGAAGATTTTTGGCACAAATATAGCTACACAGTATTCACCTGTTCATCATATTTTTATTTTACCGGTCAAAAGCTGACTTGTCAAGAAATATTTTAAATCGGTGAGAAAACAGCATCCCGCGCCGCCGTGAATCGCTTTGCGCGCAGGAGAAGCAGAAATATGCGGTTTTATCAATAAAACAAAAAATGATATGATCGGTCAGAAACAGGGAGGCGTTCGGTATGGTACAAATATCATTAGAAGAAATATCCAAGACCTTTAAAATTGCGCAAAGACCGGAAGGAAGATTCGGATTCCTGAAAGGCGCGGTCATACGGAAAACAAAAAGAATCCATGCGCTCGATCATATCAGTTTTCAAATCGCGGAAGGGGAACTCGTAGGGTATATCGGCCCGAACGGCGCGGGGAAATCGACGACGGTGAAAATCATGAGCGGCATTTTGACCCCTGAATCCGGTCATTGTGAGATCATGGGCAGAATTCCCTGGAAAGACAGGATCCGCCACGTCGCGCAGATCGGCGTTGTATTCGGACAACGCAGCCAGCTCTGGTGGGATGTCCCGGTCCGGGACAGCTTTGATTTATTGAAAGATATTTACGATATCCCTGCAAATAGGTACAGGGAAAATCTGAAAAAGCTCGTTGAAACCATGGATATCGGCGGCTTTTTAAAGACGCCGGTACGGCAGCTGTCGCTCGGCCAGCGCATGCGCTGCGAGGTGGTCGCCGCCTTGCTGCATCAGCCCAAAATATTATTTTTGGACGAACCTACGATCGGGCTGGATGCCGTTTCAAAATTGGCGCTGCGCAATTTTTTAAAAGAAGAGAACCGCCAAAACGGCGTGACAATGATTTTAACGACGCATGATATGGACGATATTGAAGCGTTATGCAAACGCGTCATGGTAATCGGGCACGGAAATTTACTGTTTGACAGCGATTTGGATCATTTGAAACGGAGATTTTCGCCGCTGCGGCGGATCCGCGCGGTTTCGGAAGACTATATGGGGAATCTTTCGATTAACGGCGCGGTGAAGATCGAGTCTGACGGCCGGGAATGGACGGTCTGGTTCGATCCCGTGAAAACGCCGGCCCATAGAATCTTGTCCGAACTCGCAGAAAAGCTGCCGCTTGCCGATATCACGATCGAAGATCAGGATATTGATGAAATGATCGTGGCAATGTATGAGGAGATGGCCTTATGAGAAGAACGCTGAAAGCAAGCTGGTCTCTCTTTAAAATCAGATCCGCCGAAGGACTTCAGTACCGGCTGGCAGCATTATCCGGCGCAACGGTCAGCGTATTCTGGGCGCTGATCGAGGCGGTGATCTTAACCGTGTTTTTTAAATATGGAAGCAATACCGCGGGAACGGTCAACGGATTGAATCTGCAGCAGGGGATTTCCTATATCTGGCTGGGCCAGCTGATGGTGATGCTGCAAATGCCGGGGATCGACGGGGATCTCCTGAAAAAAATCGTCAACGGCGATATCGGCGTCGAGCTTTGCCGCCCGCTGGATCTGTACTGGCACTGGTTCGCCAGAACGGCTGCGGGGAAGGTAAACGCTTTTGTACTGCGCGGCGGAACGGTAATTTTATGCGGCGCGGCGCTGACGCTTTTGGGCGCGGCGCAAATCGGGCTTGGCGCGCCGCGCTCGTTTCTTCGTTTTCTGCTTTTTCTCGGCGCGCTTTTGAACGCGTTCTTCTTCAGCGCGGCATACAGCATGTTTGTGACCGCGATCCGGGTGGGCGTTGCGTGGGGAGATGGCCCGCTCAACCTGATTATCGTTACCGGAATGGTCCTTTCCGGAGGATACCTGCCGCTTCAGCTCTGGCCTGATTTCATGCAGTCTTTCTTGCGGCTGCAGCCTTTTGCGAGTTATCTCGATACGCCCGCCCGGCTGTATGTGGGATCGGTATCGCTGCGGGAGGGGATCCTTTCGGTTCTCGTTCAGGCCGCATGGATCTCAGTATTTATTATTTTGGGAAAACGGATCATGAAACGGAAATTAAAGGCAGTGGTGGTGCAGGGGGGATAAGAACGATGAAAAATTTGAAGCTTTATTGTAAATATATCAAAATGCATATTTTATCCGGCCTGGAGTACAAAGGATGGTGGATGATGTGCGTGCAGACGGTGTTTATCGTGATCACCGATCCGATCGCGGCCGTATTGATGTTTTCCCGCTTCGGCAGCGTGGGCGCCTGGACGATGGAGCGTATCTTATTTATCTACTCGCTGGCGTTAACCTCCTTTGGCCTGGCGGAAACCTTCTGCCGCGGGTTTGATTATTTTCCCTGGAAGATGATACGGTCCGGGGATTTCGACCGGCTGCTTTTGCGCCCAAGATCGCTGTTTACGCAG
>CABQCN010000094.1 GCA_902462635.1 uncultured Oscillospiraceae bacterium | reverse complement strand
GCTTCCTGTCTCCCCTATTTATAGTATATTCCGTTATAAAAATCAATAGAAAATATAGCGTGCGTATGTTATACTTTAACCCTGTTCCGACATATTCTTTATTGTAAAGGAGCGTTCAGGATGAATCAGATCAAAAAAGAACATATACATTTTATCGGCATCGGCGGTTCCAGCATGAGCGGGCTTGCCGAACTTGCTGCGAAACAGGGATATTCCGTCAGCGGATCGGACAGAACGGATTCGGATAAATTAAAATATCTGAGCGAAAAGGGGATCCGCATTTATCCGACCCAGTCTCCCGAAAACATCACGGACGATATCGCGCTCGTCGTATACACGCTTGCTGTTCCGGATTCGAATCCGGAGCTTGCCGAAGTCCGGCGCCGTAAAATTCCGGCAGTGGAAAGAGGCGTTTACCTCGGCAAAATTGCGGCGCATTATAAATATTCCGTTGCCGTGGCAGGCACACACGGAAAAACATCCACTACCTCCATGCTGAGTTCCATCGTATTATCTGCCGGAAAAGAGCCAAGTATCCATATCGGAGGCGTATTCCCCCGAATCGGCAGCAATGTGCTTGCTTCTCATAGTGATTATTTTATCACCGAAGCATGCGAATATCATGAAAATTTTCTGAATATCCATCCCTATGGCGGAATTATTTTGAATGTCGAAGCGGAGCATTTGGATTATTACAAAAATCTGTCCCATATCAAAACGGCTTTTTCAAATTTCGCTTCTTCCTGCGATCCCGCAGGCTTCCTCGTCGTATGCGCAGATAACGGCGCGGCAAAAGAGGCGGCCGCAGCGGCAAAATGTCAAGTCATTTATTATAGTACGGAAGATTCCGGAGCTGCATATTACGCAGAAAACATCCGTTATTGCGAAGCAGGGACATCGTATTCACTGTTTGAAAACGGATCGCCGCTGTGCGATATTTTTCTGCATGTGCCCGGACTGCATAATGTTTCAAACTCTCTTGCTGCGGCGGCCGCGGCGGCGCAGCTCGGTTGCTCCGCCCGCAGTATCGCGGAAGGTCTCGACGCCTTCCACGGCACGGGACGGCGGTTTGAAAAAAAGGGAACCTTCCGGAGCGTTCCGGTCATCGACGACTACGCGCATCATCCTACGGAAATTGCCGCGACGCTGGCGGCGGCGCGAAGCGTACTCCGGCCGGGCGGAAAAATATACGCGGTGTTTCAGCCGCATACGTATTCGCGGGCAACCGCTTTTCTTGAAGACTTTACAAAAGTATTCCGCGATGCGGATCAGGTTATTGTTACCGATATCTATTCCGCGCGGGAAAAAGATCCCGGCACGGTTTCCGGCGCTTCCATGGCGCAGCATTTCACAGAAAACGGTGTCGCCGCCCGCTATATCTCCGCATTCGAAACAATTGCGGATTACCTGAAGTCGTGCGCAGCGCCCGGCGATATGATCCTCACGCTCGGCGCCGGCGATGTCAACCAGGTAATCGATAAAATTTTAAAATAAAACGGATCGCATGTCTGTCTCTGCGGATGCGGATCAGCACCCAGCCAGAGAAGGCCATCCGGCAAGAGAAAACAAAGAAATAAGGAAATATAAAACTTTTTTATATCGCTTTATCGCGTAATCGCGTATTTGCGCTTCTTGTCGTTGTCCATATCGTTCAGGATTTGAATCGATCCCTGGACGACACAATACTGCGGATTTTCGGCCAGCATGACATCGACGCCGGTACTCTTGCGGATCAACTCGTCGAAGCCTGAAATCTGCGCGCCTCCGCCCGTCATAATAATCCCCTTGCAATAAATATCGGCGGCCAGTTCCGGCGGCGTCTCTTCCAGTACGGCATGGATTCCGTCCAAAATGGGGACCGCCGTATCGATCAGCGGCTCGAGAATTTCTTCCGATGTCACGACGCGTTCGCTCGGAAGCCCCGTAATCAAGTCGCTGCCCCGGATTTCTATAGAGCTTTTCTTCGCCCCGTGGTAAAGGCAGCCCACTTCAATTTTGATTTCTTCTGCCGTACTGTCTCCGATCATAAGGTTATGTTTTTTCTTGAGATAACTTTTGATGGTATCGTCAAATGTATCGCCCGCGATGCGGACGCTTTTACTGTTTACGATTCCCTCATAGGAAATTACGGCGATATCCGTGGTCCCGCCCCCGACGTCAATAATCATGTTGCCGGTCGGCCGCGAAATATCCAAACCGGCCCCAACGGCTGCCGCAAGCGGCTCTTCCACGAGGAAAACCCTGCCCGCGCCCGCGCTGATCGACGCCTGATATACGGCACGTTTTTCCACATTTGTTGTATTGCTTGGAATGCAAACGAGTACGTCGGGTTTGAATTTCCGGGCAAGCGGATTCGCGATCGCCTTATTTAAATAATACTCGATCATTTTTCTGGTGATTGTATAGCTCGATATGACGCCGTTTTGGACGGGACGCACCGTTGTAATATCAAACGGCGTTCTGCCCATCATCAGGCGGGCTTCCTCGCCGATGGCGATGACCTCGCTTGTCCCTTCTTTCACCGCAACGATAGAAGGTTCCTTTATCACGACACCCTTATCGCCCACGCTGACCAGTACGGTTGCCGTACCAAGATCTATTGCAATATTTTGTTTAAAAAGGCTCAAATCCCATGCACCCCGAATATCATTGATTTACTGTTTCATATTACCATAATGGTTTTTTTAGGGCAAGCGGAAAATAAATTTGGTTTCGGGGATGCCCAGGCTGATTTCGCTTCCGTTTTTTAAAAATAACGGCTGTTCCGGCAAAATCTTCGCGCCGTTGACAAAAGTGCCGTTTGTGGATTTTAAATCTTTGATATACCATCTGTCGTTCCGTTTATAAAGTGTCGCATGCTTTCTGCTTACGAACGTGAGTCCGATCGGCACATCCGCCCAGGTATCGTCTCTCCCGATGTGGACTTCTTCGTATGCCTCTTCATTAATCGTATATTTTATTCCTTTTAAAAGCATGTCCCCGTCCAATTCCATTTCGCAGGCCTCTTTCTTGTTCGTTGTTCTGCGGAAAAACGTTTCGGCTTTTCCTTTTATTTTGTGTATTGCCCCTATGATGTATTTATATGTTTTTTCTTCCCGATTATGATCGTCTGTTTTTTTTTCGGGGAGCAGCAGATACCCGGCGCAAATCATCACTGCGATCCAAGCGGCGATCAAAAAACCGTTGATTGTTTCTTCCTTTCGTTTTATCAGCCAGACGGCCGGAATACATACCGCGCAGCATTCCGATATGACAAACGGATACCAGGAAGAAGCCAGCCGGCGGCCGCCTTTGCCGCCGCCCCATTGCGCCAAAAGCGGGGAGAGCTGTGCTGCCGGAAAAAGCTCGTTATCAGGCGCGGATTTTTTCTCCCAATCCGATAAAATACGTAGCGCCTCGGTGACCGCCGCTTCTTTTCTCTCTGTCTGATCGGAATTACCGTATTCGATATACAAAGAAACAATCGCGGCCATATCACTGCATTTATTATATACAATGGCTCCGTCTTTATACGTGTCGGCATCCGGCGCATAAATAAATTCCAGATCGTCGAGCGAATTTCCCACAAAAATACAGTCGTAGTCAAAAAGAAATTCGTGCGGCGCGATTCCGTTTTCCAAAGCTTTTTCAGATACCTCTCCGATCTTTCGCAGCAATGTAAAAAAATGTTCCGCATCGATTCCGTATTCATAAATAAAGTCTTTCAGCGATTGTCTGTGACTGATATAAAACGAATACCGGTCTCCATCCCATACCACCTCGGATGGTACGAAGATCTCGTTCATGCATTCCGCGGCACGGTTCATTTTTTCTTTGAGCGCAGCTGCCGGCAAATCAGCGCGTATGGACAAGCCGCATCCGGTTCTCTCTTTCTTTATTTTCATCGGCGCCTCCGTATATTACAGCGTATTGATCGTGGCGTCTGTCTTTGATTTTATTTTATCAAAAATCATACCCGCCATGTCCATGATAAAATTTCTGAAAACAAGCGCAAGCGCTACAAGAACCGCTATGATAATAATGACTTCCAGCGTCCCCATGCCGGCTTCATCCCGTAAAAATACGCGTGCAGAGCCGAAATGGCACTTTCCCCATCGAAAAATGCGTGGTTTTATAAAAAATTTAAAATATAAATACATTGAGATCTCCCCTTTTCACTATTTCATTGTACCGGCATTACATTCCGCCGAAAATTTCCATAATCGCAGGCGCTAAAAGCAGCAGGATCAGCGCCGCCAATACGATCGCCGACGGGATCAATAATAACGTAACCGCTTCATCCCCAAGCTTTCCGGCAATGCGGCGCCTTTCATTGCGGTAAATCTGCGCCTGCGCTGCAAATAACGCACTGAGTTCTCCGCTTCCTTTCCGTACATTTTGTATGAGCATGGCGCAGAAATTACGAAAAGACACCGAATTCCGCCGGGCTGCGGCATCTTCAAAAGCCGTCATAAGATCTTTAGCAGAACCTTTTCTGACCCGTTCAAAAATATCGTTGATATCTTTATAAAGCGGCCTGTCCGGGCGGCCGACGCCGGCCGCCCGTTCCACCGCGTCCCAGATATTGAGTCCGGCCTCCAGAAACATGGCGATATAGATCATAAAATCCGGCAGATCCAGATCATAGCTCCTGTTTCTAATTTTTTCTTTCCTTTTTGCGCGCAGAACAGGAATAAAATATACGGAAAACGCACCGGCCGCAGCCGCAATAAAACTGGCCGCCCATCCTTCTCCCGACAGGGCAGTCAATAAGAAAGCGCTTGCTCCCGCCGCAAAAAACATCATTTTCTGTTTCATGGATATCTCCCCTTATCGATTCAGTACCGGATATCGCTGAGACGATCCCCGATCCACCAGGCCGCAAGCAGCATAAAAAACACCGCTGCCATTACGATCCTTCCCGTCCCGTAATAAAGCGGTTCCAGGTAGGATGGCGCAATCTTCCGAAACAGGAGGATACAAAAAGCCGGCATCGCCATAATAATCCGGTTGTTATACTTCGGGGCATGAAGAATTTTTTTGATTTCCTGTTCCACATCCGCCTTCAGACGAAAGGCGGCGGAAAGATAGCGGATAAGCTGCGACAGGTTGATCCCTGCCGGAATCCCGGCCGACAATACCGCGCTGAACGCCAGGATCTCCCTGGTCCCACAGCGCTGTGCAAAAGCGCGGAAGGCATGCTCCGGCGGATAATTATTTTGCAGCATTCTATACACGCGTTCCAATTCTGCTCCGATCAGCTTATAATTCCTCCGGTCGGTAAAAAAGGTCTCCCCCACCGCATTTTCGAGCGACATGCCGGACGAAAGCGACATCGAAATCTGACGCAGCATCATATAAAACTCCGTCTCCATACGCTCTCTCCTGCGTTCGCAAAGAAAAATTCTGCTTTTTCGGAGAACCGCCGGAAGCCCTGAAACCGAGATCAGAAAAGATACATCCCACCGTTCGAAGAAGGCTCTCGTCAGCAGCATCGCGGCTGTAAAATACAGAAGCACATACGGCAAGAGCAGATCTCTGCGAAATAATTCAGAATATTCTTTCCAGGAAAATTTTATCCGTTTCAATTTCTCTCACCTCCGCTACTTCTTTTACAAAGCGCTTCTTGCCGGTCCTTTCCAGAAAAACGATTATATCGAGTCCGGAACGGATCATGCGCCGGATCGCCGTACTGCCTACATGCCCCTCCCATAAAGCCATCGTTTCCAGCCGGATCAACGCATCCTCTGCGGAATTGGCGTGAACCGTGGACATCGACCCGCGATGCCCCGTACAGAGCGCCGTCAGTAAATCCAGCGCGCTTTCATCCCGGACCTCCCCGATGATCAGCCGGTCCGGACGCATCCTGAGCGCCGTTTTGATCAACGCGCGCATTTTGATTTCTCCATGACCTTCCGTATTTGCAGTTCTCGTTTCCAGGCGCGCCACGTTTCTTTGCGGAAGCCGGAGTTCCGCGGAATCTTCTATCGTAATAATCCTTTGCTCCGCAGGGATAAAGGATGCAAGCATGTTCAGAAACGTGGTTTTCCCGGAGGAAGTTCCTCCCGCAATTAAAAGACTCTTGCCCGCAGAAACGGCACGGATCAGATAATCCGCCGTTTCCTGCGTCAACGTTCCGTTCCGGAGAAAGTCTTCCATAGTATACCGATGCTCCGCAAACTTTCGAATCGTGACGATCGGCCCGTTGATCGCAACGGGATTCAATACCACATTGATTCTGGCGCCGCCGGAAAGGCGCGCATCCACAATCGGACTGCTT
>CABQCN010000093.1 GCA_902462635.1 uncultured Oscillospiraceae bacterium | reverse complement strand
CAAACACCTCCCCTAACAATTCGGTTTGCCGCTATGATACCACGCAAGCCCCGCCTTGTCCGTCGAATTTCGACGAATGCGCCGAATTTTATTTTACCTGAATCATGGAGAATTCTGATATAAATCAAGTCGAACGAAAAACGTAAAAAAACTTGAAAAAATGTTTGACATATTGACATAATTATGATATAGTAACAAACTGCGTTGTAATCTCTTGTAGTTTACAACCATACCTTGGTGTTTTATGATTTCATACACCAGATGTAGTGTATATGACATATATATGAACTATTACGGGTGGAATTATAACACGAATTCGTACAGTGTGCAATAGGGTTGCGGACAAGCTCCCGGGACGTTATTGCAGGAAAAAAACATGAGGTGATTATCAATATGGTGCATTCGGTAATGTACGGTCAGAATGAGAGAAAAAGCTATTCAAGGATTCAGGAAATTCTCGAAATGCCGAACCTGATAGCTGTCCAGAAAAGCTCATATAAGCAATTTCTGGATGAAGGCCTGAAAGAAGTCTTTAAAGATATTTCCCCAATCACCGATTACTCGGGAAATCTGATGTTGGAATTCGTAGATTATTATCTCGAAAATAAAACAAATTATTCCATAGAAGAGTGTAAAGAAAGAGACGCGACATACGCGTCGCCCCTGAAAGTACGTGTACGTGTTGTAGACAAAGAAACCGGATTGATGAAGGAAGACGTGATTTATTTCGGAGAATTCCCTCTGATGACGGACAACGGCACCTTTATTATGAACGGGGCGGAACGCGTCATCGTCAGTCAGCTTGTTCGTTCCCCCGGCGCATATTTTGAAAAGAATTATGACAAAACAAAAGGAAAATATATAACGTCATCGACGCTCATTCCGAACAGAGGCGCATGGCTGGAAACGGAAATCGACTTCAGCGACGTCGTTTACGTCAGGATCGACAGAAACCGGAAACTGCCGGCAACGATTCTGCTCAGAGCATTCGGATTCAGCGACGACATGAGTATTTTAAACTTGTTTTCCGTATCGAAAGAAGAACTCGCACCGGAATTCGCGGACGACAACGATGACAGCATCATCGACGAGCGTCTGCTGAATACGCTGCAAAAAGACGCTACGCAGAATACGGATGAGGCCCTGATCGAAATTTATAAAAAGCTCCGTCCGGGAGAACCCGCGCTCGTCGAGAACGCCCGTTCCCTCCTGTACGGAATGTTCTTTGATGCCAAAAGATATGATCTTGCCAAAGTCGGCAGATATAAATTTAATAAGAAACTTTCCCTTTTCTCGCAAATCGCCGGTAAAACGCTCGCAGCTGACGTGATCAATAAAGCGACGGGTGAAATTCTTGCCAAGGCCGGAGAAACGTTGACGGAAGAAAAAGCAATCGAAATTCAGGACAGCGGCGTCAATACGGTCATCATCAATACGCCGTATCGGCCGGTGAAAATCATCGGCAACAACACTGTGGATATCACAAAATATGTGGCATTTGACGTCAAAGAATACGGTATCACCGAAAAAGTGAATTTTACCGTTCTCAGCGAGATCCTCGAAAAGGCGGAAGGCGACGAGGACGTTTTAAAGAAAGAAATCCGCGACAGGGCAAGCGAACTGCAGCCGAAGCACCTGACGCTCGATGACATTCTGGCATCCTTCAGCTATATCCTGAATCTTCAGTACGATCTGGGTTCCACCGATGATATTGACCATCTCGGAAACAGAAGGATCCGGTCGGTAGGGGAGCTTCTGCAAAACCAGTTCCGCATCGGACTTTCCAGAATGGAACGGATCGTACGGGAACGAATGGCAATGCAGGAGAAAGATGTCATTACCCCGCAGGCGCTGATCAACACGCGGCCCGTTACTGCGGCGATCAAAGAATTTTTCGGATCCAGCCAGTTATCGCAGTTCATGGATCAGACGAACCCGCTTGCCGAACTGGCAAACAAGAGAAGGCTCAGCGCGCTCGGCCCCGGCGGGCTCAACCGCGAACGGGCGACATTCGACGTCCGGGACGTACACTATTCCCATTACGGACGGATGTGTCCGATAGAAACACCGGAAGGTCCAAACATCGGTTTGATCGGCTCGCTAAGTACATATGCGAGAATTAATGAATACGGATTCATTGAAGCTCCATATAGAAAGTACGATCCCGCAACGAATACCGTAACCGACCAGATCGATTATCTAATGGCTGATGAAGAAGATAAATATATCGTTGCGCAGGCCAACGAACCGCTGGATGCAAACGGGCATTTTATCAACCGAAAGGTCGTATGCCGTTACAGAGACGAATTCATCGAAATCGAAAGCGAACGCGTCCATTATATGGACGTATCGCCGAAACAGGTCGTTTCCGTAGCTGCTGCAATGATCCCCTTTCTGGAAAACGACGATGCCAGCCGCGCGTTGATGGGTTCGAACATGCAGCGCCAGGCGGTACCGCTGCTCTGCGCGGAATCCCCAATCGTAGCTACGGGAATAGAATATAAAGCGGCGAAGGATTCCGGCGCCGTCGTACTTGCAAAACATTCCGGTACGGTGAAAGACGTAACCGGCAAATATATCACGATCGCCCGGGAAGACGGCGGGGAAGACAAATATAACTTATTGAAATATCTGCGTTCCAACCAAGGAACCTGTATCAATCAGAGGCCGGTTGTCACATTTGGTCAGCGTGTGAAAGAAGGCGACGTTATCGCGGACGGACCGTCTACAGATAAAGGCGAAATCGCCCTGGGACGCAACGCGCTGATCGGATTCATGACGTGGGAGGGGTACAACTACGAAGACGCCGTATTGATCAGTGAGAAATTGGTAAAAGAAGATATTTATACTTCGATCCATATTGAGGAATATGAATGCGAAGCCAGGGATACGAAGCTCGGGCCGGAAGAAATTACGGCGGAGATCCCGCACGTAGGGGAAGACGCGCTGCGGATGCTCGATCCGAACGGCGTCGTAATCGTAGGCTCCGAAGTACACGCCGGCGATATCCTCGTGGGAAAAGTTACACCCAAAGGAGAAACCGAGCTGACGGCTGAAGAACGGCTTCTGCGGGCGATTTTCGGCGAGAAGTCGAGAGACGTCAGAGATACCTCTCTGAAAGTACCGCACGGCGAATCCGGAATTGTCGTCGATGTCAAAGAATTTACGCGGGAGAATGACGACGAGCTCGCGCCGGGCGTTAACCGTATGGTCAGGGTCTATATCGCACAGAAGCGGAAGCTTTCGGTCGGTGATAAAATGGCGGGGCGCCACGGAAACAAAGGCGTTATCTCCAGAATTTTACCGGAGGAAGACATGCCGTTCCTGCCGGATGGCACGCCGCTTGAAATCGTGCTCAATCCGCTGGGCGTTCCTTCCCGTATGAATATCGGGCAGGTTCTGGAAGTCCATCTGGGATATGCTGCGAAAGCATTGGGATGGAAAATCGCAACGCCCGTATTCGACGGAGCATCGGAGCATGACATCATTGAAACGCTCAAACTGGCGGGAAAGAGTCCGGACGGAAAAACAACCCTTTACGACGGACGTACCGGGGAACCCTTCGATAATCCGGTTACGGTAGGTTATATGTATTACCTTAAGCTGCATCATCTTGTGGACGACAAGATCCACGCACGTTCTACGGGTCCGTATTCTCTCGTTACGCAGCAGCCGCTCGGCGGCAAGGCGCAGTTCGGCGGACAGCGTTTCGGAGAGATGGAAGTCTGGGCGCTGGAAGCTTACGGCGCGGCATATACGCTGCAGGAAATCCTGACGATTAAGTCGGACGATACGATCGGTCGTGTCAAGACATACGAAGCGATCGTCAAGGGAGAGAACGTACCCGAACCGGGAATCCCCGAATCGTTCAAGGTCCTTGTAAAAGAACTCCAGAGCCTTGCGTTAGACGTGCGGATTTTCACGGAAGATAATTCGGAAATCCCGCTGAAGGAAGCGGAGGAAGATTATATCAAAAACCCGGATAAGTACAGAACGAAGAAAGACGTATACAATCCGGATTTTCAGACTTTTACGGATGAATCGGGAGAAATCTTCATGTCGAGCGATGTGGATTCCAAGGAGGACGTTCTTCATGACGACGAATTTGAAGACGCTGTCGACGCGGAAATAGAAGATTTCGAAGAAGGAGAAGCCAACCTCGACGCGGATGTGTTCGACGGCATTTCAGACGATACCGATTCGGAATGATTCAGAGTAAGGAGTGTAGACAGAATGATAGATTTTAACAATTTCGATTCCATACAAATAGGTCTTGCCTCGCCGGAGACGATTTTAATGTGGTCTCACGGTGAAGTCAAAAAACCGGAAACTATAAACTACAGAACTCTGAAGCCCGAAAAGGACGGATTGTTCTGCGAAAGGATATTCGGACCGACAAAAGACGGCGAATGCCATTGCGGAAAATATAAAAAGAACAGGTATAGGGGAATCGTGTGTGATAAGTGCGGCGTTGAAGTGACAAGTTCCAAAGTAAGACGTACGCGCATGGGTCATATCGAACTCGCTGCCCCGGTATCGCATATCTGGTTCTTCCGGGGAATCCCGAGCAGAATGGGCCTGATTCTCGATATGGCGCCAAGAGCGCTCGAGAAAGTACTCTATTTTGCGGCATATGTGGTAATCGATCCGGGCACGACGGCGCTTGCTTACAAGCAGGTGCTGACCGAACGCGAATACAGAGAAGCAATCGAAACGTACGGATATCAGCGTTTTCAGGCGCAAATGGGTGCGGAAGCAATCCAGAAGCTGCTGCAAGACGTAGAACTCGATAAACTTTCGGAAGAACTCCGCGCGGAAGTCGACAGGCTCACGGAAAATGAAAAAGAAAAAGGCGGCCAGACGGTCAGCCAGAAGAAAATGCGCCTGATCAAAAGGCTTGAAGTCGTAGAAGCATTCCGGCAGTCGCACAATAAGCCGGAATGGATGATCCTTTCGGTGATTCCCGTAATCCCCCCGGATCTGCGCCCGATGGTACAGCTGGATGGCGGCAGATTTGCGACTTCCGACCTGAACGACCTTTACAGACGCGTCATTAACAGAAATAACAGATTGAGAAGGCTGCAGGAACTCAGAGCGCCCGATATCATTGTCAGAAATGAAAAAAGGATGCTGCAGGAAGCGGTCGATGCTCTCCTCGACAACGGCAGGAGAGGCCGGCCGGTCACGGGACCCAACACGAGACCCCTCAAATCGCTGTCCGATATGCTGCGCGGCAAACAAGGCCGGTTCCGCCAGAATTTGCTTGGAAAACGCGTTGACTATTCCGGCCGAAGCGTTATCGTCGTAGGGCCGGAACTGAAGATTTATCAGTGCGGGCTGCCGAAAGAAATGGCGTTGGAATTGTTCAAGCCGTTCGTGATGCGGAAGCTCGTAAACGACGGAAAAGCGCAGAACATCAAAAGCGCGCGTAAAATGGTAGACCGTGTGCGTCCGGAAGTTTGGGATATTCTGGAAGATATCATTAAGGAGCACCCTGTCTTATTAAACAGAGCGCCTACGCTGCATCGGCTGGGAATTCAGGCGTTTGAACCTGTTCTTGTAGAAGGACGCGCGCTGCGGCTTCATCCGCTCGTTTGTACGGCATATAACGCGGACTTCGACGGCGACCAGATGGCCGTACACGTGCCGCTGTCCGCGGAAGCGCAGGCGGAAGCCAGAATCCTGATGCTCTCTGCCAATAACCTGCTTGCGCCGAAAGATGGAAAGCCGATCACGGTTCCGACGCAGGATATGGTGCTGGGAAGCTATTACCTCACGCTTGCAAAAAACAAAGATTATACCAACGCACCGGTGTTTGCTTCTTATGATGAAGCGAAAATGGCGTACGATACCGGAAAGATCGACCTCCATACGGCGATCATCGTAAGAAGGTTCGGCGAATTTGAAGGCAAACCGATCACGCAGCGCATCAACACCACAATCGGCAAACTGATTTTCAACGACGCGATCCCGCAGGATCTGGGCTTCGTAGACAGAACGAAACGGGAAAACGCACTCTCACTGGAAATCGATAAACTGGTAAAGAAAAACACGCTCGGTGAAATTCTCGATAAATGCATCAAAGCCCACGGGCTTACTGAGACGGCCGTCGTGCTCGACAAAATAAAAGCATTGGGCTATAAATATTCGACCAAAGGCGCGATCACCGTCGGCATCGAGGATATTATCGTCCCGCCGGAGAAGCAGCAGCTTATCGAAGAAACCGACAAGCTCGTAGATAAAATCGTAAAACAATACAGAAGAGGCCTGATTACGGA
>CABQCN010000092.1 GCA_902462635.1 uncultured Oscillospiraceae bacterium | reverse complement strand
AGAGTTGCGTCGCGTACAGTGTGACGAACAAAGCGCTGCAGGCGCGGGTTACGTCTTCTTCCAGGTGCGGCGGAAACAATTTCCGGTAACCGTCCGTGTAGCGCCGGACAGCTGCCGCATAATCAGGAAGAATCCCTGCGAAGCAGTCTTCCGAAAGGCGGTCGAACTGCGCTTTTTGTTCCATTGTAAACGCAGGAACATTCACCGTAAATTGTTCTTCCCCGCAGCGCGTCATGTAGCCGGACGCAATGGCGGCCGCCGCCGCGTCATGATCCGCGACGGCACGGCCTCTCAGAACGTCTTCACAAACGTTGATTGCACCCGAACCCATCATAGGCCGGTAGTCAAATCCGTTAAAATGATAGGAATAGTGCGCATATGTTCCGCGGCTTCCGAGATTGAGGGACGCCTCGCTTCCAAGCCCGCTTACCGGATATTTCACGCCGTTTGCCAGATGCGCATGGTAAGACCAGCGGAATCCGTTGTACCGCAGCGGGGGCGCCGTATATTGTACGGGATTATACCGGCCTTGCAGGTGATTCAGCGCCAGAATCCCGTACAGATACAGCAGTTCGCGCGCTTCTTTCCCCGCTCTGTAAAGATCCGGAATATTCAAGGTTTCTTCCGTCAACTTTTTTAAAGATTCTACGAAATCACGCAGCAGCGGCTGGAAAATACCGCCGTTTTGTTCCGCATACTCGCTTACGCTGTCATCGTAGATCATAAACTCCGTGCGGAATTTTCCTCCCGGCAGGGCAGATACCGCTTCCCGGTACAGAAGATTCCTGAGGCTGTCTTCGACATAATAGGCCGGAACACCGCAAAGTTTGGCCAATTCTTCCACGCTTTTTGCCTTTTTGTAGCAATAATAGAGAATATTTTGCGAGAGGGCGTCGGAAATATAGACCTGCGGGAAAGGCGTTGCCGCGCCGTTATATTCGCCGCTCCCACTGATTCTGATCTCCAGCTTTACGGGTTTCAATGCTGTTTCTGTCATATCGATACACTCCTTTTTTAATTTCGTTCTCGCTTCGGAAAGCCGCCACGTGACCGTTCCTTCCGGAATTCCGAGCTTTCCGGCAATTTGTTTTACAGAAAGGCCATCGTAATAATAAAGGAGGATGATCTCGCGGTATATGGCCGAAAGCATTGCGATCTTAGAACGAAGAAACGCATAAATTTCTTCGTTCTCCGCAAGGTCGTCTTCCGCCGCAGGCAAATCGGCCAGCAGATCATAGGAACACATCGCGCGCTGTCTTCCCAGGAACCGGCGGAATGTTTTCGTTACGTTGGCGGCAATGCCCCAAAGCCACGGTTCCAGCTTTTGCGGGTTCTTCAGCTTCGGGAATTCTCGCACTGCAGTAAATAAAATTTCCTGCGCAAGTTCATCCGCCTCGTCCCGGTTAAACGTCCGATTTACCGCATAACCATAAATTTTTTCAATATAACTTTCAATCCGCTTCACATCGTCCTTCATCGTTTCCCCTGCCTTTCCTCTATAATGTGTATCATTTTCTGATTTTATTGGCAGGCCGCGCAAAAAATTTTCATGCAAGCCCATAAAAAATGCCGTCAGATCATCGGGATCGGACGGCGCCGGATACGGAAACGCGGTTCCGCGAAATCAAAAGAAAAGAGAAATGCGCTGCGGTTCAGCGGCAGCGCATTTCCGTTTTATTAATTACGATCTTGTCATATCGATACGCATCCTTCTCGATGACCATACGGCAGTAAGTGAGTTCATAATGAAATCGCCGTTTGCCGCAGCTTCCCGGATTCAGGAAAAGGATCCCGTCCGATACAGCGCTATAATATTGATGCGTATGTCCGTAAACTACGATGTCCGTGTCCGTCAGGTCACGGGGAATGTCCTTTATATTATGAACGATAAAGAAACGGACGCCTTCAACAGAAAGCGAACGGGTTGCGGGAAGCTCGGGCAAACACCTGTCGTTATTTCCGCGCACAGCATAGAGTTCGCCAAACCCCCGTAAGGTTTGGAAAAGATCGCGGTTATCGATATCACCGGCATGAAGAATCAGATCCGATTGCGCCAGTTCGGTTTTTACTTCATCCCGCAGAAAACCGTGGGTATCGGATAGAATACAAATTCGTTTCATAACAATCCGTTCTTTACGATATAGCGTTCCTGATCAAAAAAGCTCTTTCTTTCTTGCAAGAATCTCCGCCGCCGCCGTGCAGGCCGGGCAATCGCAGTACTGCGCCCCTGCGGCTTTGCGATCCTTTGCATGTGCTGCAATATTGGCGGCGGCGTCCGCCCCGAAATATTGCGTTCCCTTTTCGGACTGTGCAAAGCCGATCAAGGTATCGATCGGCATGATATCCTCTTCCAGTTCAGCAATATACTTTTTCGTTTCCGCCCGTTCCGCTTCGGTTCCTACCGCGTCCAGCCAACGCTGCGCCGCCGCTTTTGCCTCGCCGCTGCAAGACGGCGCGTTTATCAGCGCATGTGTGTTTTCAATAATATCCTTCAATACGTTTTGATCCATGATCCGTACACCCGTTTTCTATGAGATTTTTTATATTTTATCATAACTGCGCGGGTGGCGCAAGGCCGCGCTGTCATGCATTTTTATCGATCGCATCTTTAACTTTTTGCGCGTTTTCCGTCAGCCCGTCCGTATTGCCCAGAAGGTTCCCGTAGAACCGCTTTACATCGTTATCGCTCAAAATATAAAATACCTGGCTGTTATTCGCCGCGATTTCGAACAGGCTCTCTTTTTCTTCCAGAGTCCATTCCTTCCATTTTCTCAGCTCGCTGATAATCGAGTGGGTCCTTGCAAAGCTTCCGCTGCTTTCCAAAGCGATGATCAGATCCATTTTCTGTTTTTCTTCTTCATTGCTTTGTTGATCCGCTTTGATATACTCCTTCCGGCATGCATAATAAATGCTTTCTAAGGCCTCATTTGTTGCCGTCCTGTCAATGATGGATTTTACCAAAACATCCAATTCTGTGCCGCTGCTGTAATCGGCAGGGACATAATACTTGATCCTTCCATCGCGCATCATTTTATAAACCTTTGCCTTATCCTTTGTTTCCGCGCTATAAACGCCTATGGAATGGCCGCCATACGTATTTACCAGCTTCATGCAGGGAATATCCGTATCGCTGTCGCCGATATAAACGATATTGCGAAAAGGTACGCGGATCTCTTCTGGCGCAAAGGAGTCATTGACTGCAAAATCATTGATGTCCAGCACTCCCTTTTCTATTCGGAACAAGAATTGTGTTTTGCTTGTATAGTTCACCACCTGTGCCGGCCATGTTGCCACACCACGATCGTTATAATAAAAGGAGCTTGCATAAATTCTTTCAAATGCTCCGGCTTTCGCAACCGAAGTACCCTCGATCATCTCCTGGAGTCCTGAGGAAATGATATAATGTTCGACGACGACGCCCTTCTCTTTACCATATTCTCGAATTCGCTCAAACCATTGCTCTACCCCGGGAAACAATTGGACACCGGCGCCGTATTCCGCAAGCTTCTCTTTTGTCAGCAGAACTTTGCCTTCTGCCTCCTGCCTCATCATGTACATATAAGCCAGGTTTTGATCCATATCATTATCTTTGGCAAGATCGTTGGATTTTTTCCAAAAATCAGGAACGTCATATCCGACTGCCTGGATATAGCCCTGAGCCTGCATGTCATCCGGCGACAATGTTTTATCAAAATCATAGCAGATTGCCAATACCGGTCCGTCTTCCTTCCGTTTTCTTTCGAACGCCTCGTTTTGCAACTCGTTCACCTCATCCAAAATATTTTTGTATCAGCACCGTACTACGTAAAACGCCCACACTATGCAGCCTTCTATCTGATCCTGTTACTTTTCATCGTTCCGTTTGATTTTCAGTTTACACTTTAATTCCATATATGTCAATATAGTTCACTGTTTTTTAAAACTATTAGTAAAATGTCGCATGTATCTTCCCATATAAAGAACAGTAAAGTCTTCCTGCTGCCGCTTCCGTAAAATTTATCGTTCTGTCTGTAACGAGTTCATCTCAAAAACCGAAAAAAGCCGATTTTTTTATTCAATGTTTAATTTTCAGCTTTTATTTCTTTTTCTTAAGCAATACGATGATTACGATCCCGGCTGTCACAACCGCCGCCGCGCCGATACAGATCCACAAAGCAATATCATTACCGCCGTCAGATTTTACGGATGCTGCCGTTGGGGTTGCCGTTTGATCAGGCGTCGGCGTTGCGGGTTTCACCGTCGGAGACGCGGCATCAGGCGTCACTTTTGGGGAGGCCGTTGCCGGTGCTCCTGTCGGAGTCGGCAGCGTGATCGTACCGGGAACTTCAAATTCCACGGGATCGTTAAGGTAGGTCCTGCCTTTGCAAATAACGACATAATATTTTCCGGAGGGGAGTCGATAGGCAGAACTCGGGTACCCCGGCGCCGGTATCAGTTCTTCCCTGCGATTAGGGAAAATATGAGCCTCACTATTCCCCGGTATGATTGCACTGCGGCTTGTTAGGATTTCCCACCACATAAGAGGAGGACCCTCAAAACTCTCGCCCTGCTTATAAATAAGCACTTGATACAGTGTATCCGCAGCTTCTGGCACGATCGTTTTTACGGTTACGGAGGATCCGTCATCGCTTACGGTAACTTCAAGTCTTACTTCCGCTTCATCCGCAGTGACACGCAAAACCATACTCATTGACAGCATCACGCAAAATAAAACAGCTGCAACTTTTCTCATAATTTTCCTCCAAGCGAAATCGTTTTATTTCTAATAATTATTATATATTCATAATTTTTAATTCGCAAGCAAAAGGAAGCGGTTCGCGCAGCAGCTGCTTGAATTCATTCTGTGCTACACGAGATATATTTCCGTCTCCGATAATACTGGCCGATTGATATACATTATTTTATTGCAGGCGGCAATCAACGGATATGTCTATCGCTCAGTATCAATTTCATCTATAGCATCTCCCTCATTTTAACAAACGGTTTTGCAGGTAGGTTTCATTGCTGCTTTGATATAAAAAAACCGATAAAATCGTAGCATTTCGGTGAGCATATCTTTTTATGCTCTTTTATGTGTAGAGGCTACAAAAAAAAGATATTCCACGCACTTGATGATGGAACTCGAACTTACATAATTATATATAAATCTTTGCAAATCAATATAATTAAAAGCTATGCATCAGAATTACAATCGGAAGTTATATTTTGTGTTTAGCAAATAAGTATCACATTCTTCCCATGTTTGATATTCTCTGTCATAATATCCACCACTTCAGAATTCGTAAGAAACCTCTTTCGATTTATTTCTTACAACTCTTTTGTACAATACCTTACATAACAAGTAAATTTCAAATTAACACCAAGAGAACGAGCCAATTCTGCTATGGTACTATCGTCATCATCTGTATACCAGCATCCACTTATTACACTATCAATTTTGCTAAACCCAGCAAGTACAGTATCCTCATATAAATCTTCAAATACATCCGGACGCTTTTCAAGCAAAATACTTTGAGTATCTACTGGAAGGGTAGCAAGCGTTTTTTTATTTACAAATCCAGTAGAAGTTATCAATTTTCCTCCCGGTTTCAACACCCTATAGGCTTCTTTTAGAGCTTTTGATTTGTCACCCTCACAGTTGCCAATGCCGCCGCCATCTGAGATAATATCAATACAATTGTCCTTAAAAGGCATATTGCAAAAATCAAATACTGCATAATAAAGATTAGGTAAACCTACTGTCTTATCCAAGAAAGCCTTCCATTCTCTAACCACTGTGGGAGACAAGTCACTTATAATAATTGTGGTATCGGGATTTGCTTTAAGAATATAGGGCATAAAACCTCCACCGGGACCAGCGCCGATTTCAAGAATGATTCCGTCTTGTTCTGCAATTTTTATTCCTATGTCATCCATTTCTGATTGAGCGGTTCTGGATCGTTCCCAATTCCGTTTTATCCAATTTTCCTCTATCATTTTTCTTGCCCAATCAAGATTATACGCACATTCTTTTTCCGGTACAAAATAAGAAATCCCTGTTTTTTCAGTTACCTTACCTGTTAACTCATAAAGCAAATCAATGTCTTCAAGCATCTCGTTGATAGTGACACCATACAAATGGGATAATTCCAACAGTAAGTCGATATCCGGAATAGCATTGCCACACTCCCACTTAGAAACAGCTTGCGAAGTTACTCCAAATTTGTCTGCTAAATCCGTTTGTGACAATCCTGCTTTACGTCTAAGTACGGCTATTCTTTTTCCAAAATGAATTTTGTTTACCA
>CABQCN010000091.1 GCA_902462635.1 uncultured Oscillospiraceae bacterium | reverse complement strand
TATTGTCGGCAACAACCTTAATTTTAACGTAGCATCTAATCCGCAAGGTGCGTGGTTCATATATTTTTTTTACCACCTCGTGTACCGAATTCAAATAACTTATCAGTTTTTCTAAGAACTCCTTATAATTAAAAATCAATGTTGTTAGGCTGAATTTTATCTTTTTCGGAAGCTTTGTATCATTTAGCTGTGAAATAGACAGCATATCTTTGGATCGGATTATTATGGGGATAAAATCTTCCGGTATTATTTTTTGTTCCATACAAAGACAATGTTTCATAATATATTCCGAGGCATTCTCCCGATCTAAATTTTTTATGAAATTTAATAAATCATCAAACGAAGAAAATCGACTTCCAGTTTCAAACATAAAACCGTTATATAATGCTGTATGCTGTTGATCATTTGATGATTGCTTTTCCGGCACATATATCGCTGCCGCGATAGCGTCATCATATATACGTGCAGTTTCAAACACTAGTGTATATTTTGTAAATGTAGTATTTTTCAATAAAGAATTCTCATTTAACCAATATTCAGATGCCTCTTGCTGGCTTACACTATCTATCACATTTAACACATCAAACAGTATGCTTTTCTTCATGCTTGCCACGCTCCAGGAATACATAACTTGTCCACCAACCTCCTTTATTTTGGATCTTTTAGAAGTATCCGGTCCAATTACCAAAAACAATAAGTACTTTATGACGTTGGATATATTATCATATTATGGAAACAGAATCAATATGTTTTTCGAATTATTTCGAAAAAATTTTAATATTATTTTTTGGTGTGTTAATTAAACGATTTTAAAGGTAATATAAGGATTATACGGCTAGTAATATCATTTTAAAAATGACAGCAAAAGTATAAATCGTTAAAATCTTACGATTTTTACAATTTATACCTAAATTTTCACATATTAGATATTTATAGTATATCTATTTTTATTGAAACATTTTGGATATAATACAACTTCAGTATTTTTTACCTAAATAAAAGGCTTCTCAAAAAGATTATTTTGAAGGCCGAATCATGTTAAACGTGCTTAGTCTGCGCAATTCGCACTCCCCGTCGCCAGCGAGCAAATCCCCGGACAGTATGTAGGAAAGCGCGGGACAGCCGCGGCCGCAGACGCCTTTGATAAGACAGACCGCACAGCCGTAATCGCAGCGAAGGCGCGGAGATAAAAAAGAAGAAAGAGAATCGATTTTACGGGAAAGCGCTTCCCAATCGAGATGATACAAATTTCCGATGGTAAAACAATCGTGGTATAAATTCTGGCAGGGCTGAATCGATCCATCGGACCTGATACAAAAACCGTTTTCCGGTTCCGGATCCGTGAGGTTGCAGTGCGAGGTGGGGAAAGGCAGCGTCAGTTCTTTGATTTCATACTGCCGATACAGGCGCCGCACGCTTTCAATGATGTCGGAACGCTCGCGGACAGGAATCTGCATCTCGTCCCAGTGACGGACAGCGTTTCCGTGCGGGGTAGCAAACGCGTACGCCGGCAAGCCGCCCAGTTCCTCATATACGAAGCGGAAGTATGCTTCGGCGAACCGCGCGTTCGTCCGGTTAAGGATCATTTTATATATGGGTTTATGATAAAAACGGCGCCGGCCGGTATTGGCGATCACGCGCGCGAAATTCCCGGGGCCGCGCATACTCGCATTCGTAGGCTCGTCAGGTCCGTCCAGGCTGATCTGCACAGAAAAGTGCGGATTGGTTTCCATCAGCTCGTAGAACCGCGCGTTGTCCATCGTACCGTTGGTGATAAAATTAAAGTCCATATCCGGATACCTGGCGGTAAAGTCGGACATGGACTCCAGAATCTCATCGATGCGGGTGTGGAGCAGCGGCTCGCCGCCCGAAAAGCTCATCGTTTTGACGCCGTAAAGGACGTGCAGGTCTTCGACGAAACGCATCAGTACGCCGGGATCGAGCTCCACGGTGTTCCGGTTCCGGCCGGAGCTGTTATAGCAGTCGCGGCAGTCCAGATTACAGCGGTTCGTGATCTCGACATAAGCGCTTTTAACTATCATAATCGTCTACATATTTACGAAGCAGGCGAGAGGCGTTCAAAAACTGTTTCTTGTTGAGGCGGTAATAGGTGCGCTTGCCGACGTTGCGTTTGATAACGAAGCCGCAGCTGTTCAGTATCTCCATGTGGTGCGTCAGAGAAGACATCGGCACGTCGAGCAATCTGCTCAATTCTCCGTTATAGCATTCCTTTTCGTGTAAAATTTCAATGATCTGCGCACGCGTCGCGTCGGTGAATGCCTTGAACAGTTCGCCCAGTTTTTCTTCATTGCTGTGTCCGCCCAGAAAATTGTTGTAATATTCCATATACCCAATTCCAATCGTGTAATACAGATTTCTGGAAGCGTTGATCTTACAAATGAGATTCGGCGCGAACAGCAGTCCGATGATCTTGACTTCTTTCGTCGGCGGCGCAATATTCTGCGACAGGATTTCGATCTTCGACTCGGCTTCTTTCTCGCTGATTTCGTTTTCGATCACCGCCGCGTCGAGCGTTTTGTCGTTGATGCACGCCATCAGCGTCGCATTCAGCGTCGCGCGCTGCGTCGAGAAATTGGCATATTCCACCGAGAATTCGTAAAACATTTTTTCAATATATTCTTTGAGTTTGTTTACGGCTTCTTCCGGATGCTGTATAAACGACATGATCTCCCAGCGGATCTCAGTGGAGGCGTTCAGCCCGTTCATATAACTCATAAACAAATCTCTCGTATTAATGATATCCTCATAAAACTTATCCTGGAAATTATTATACGGATCATTAAACTTCATTGCCTGATAGATGATTTTCTTAGGCTCCAGCTTGTCGATGGCCTTGATCAGATCCTCGCAGGAGGAATAGGTGTCGATCTCCGTACGGAACAGCCAGTCGAACAGATTCATCCGTCTTTCCGCCTTATTTACGAAAAACATGCGAAGACCGTCGTTTAGGCGTCTGTTCGCAAGAAAAAGCCTGTAATAGGCATCGGATATCTTATCGTTCGGCTTAAAGCCCTGACGCGGACAAATATCTTTATAATTCTCCGTGATCTGCACCGCGCTCAGCAGCGCGAAGAAATCGAACATAATTTCTTTATTTTTTTCTAAAGTATATTTACAATCAGACATTTTTTATCCTCCCTTGTCCTGTTCCTTTACTTACATTTCCAGTTTTTCCAGCTTATTTTAATATATGTACGAAATTTAGTCAAACGAAATTTTAAGGATTTCGTTGGTTTTTGTGCATATTTCGACCATTTTTCGCACTTTTTGGGCCTCAAATTCAAATAAAAAATTTGAAATTACCGCGTAACCATAAGGGTTTTCCCCGCCTTTGCAATCAATCTCGAAATAAATTTTCGGACTTACTACATTCATTTCGAAATTTGGTACAAAACTCCATTTTTTCCTTATTTTTACAGTAAAATTACACTTTTTAACATCTCCATTTAAAACGCGGTACGCGCCTTCCATTCGTTCGTTCCAGGGCAATTCATTGTCCACTCTTATTCTACCCTCTTTTATAACAGACTTATTCATGTCGAAATATAAAAATTTAATATCGTAACAAGAATCGCCTTGTTTCCGGTATTTGCCGTCGTTCATTTTCCTGACGGCAACGAGGAATTGCGGCGGCAGCGACGCGGCGTCGATTTCAAATTGGAAGCTTAATTTTTTCCCTTCGCACCGGATCGTTTCTGTGACGCATCCGCTGCAAAGGCGCATAGGCGCGGCCGGGGAGAGTTCCCGAACGTTTCCCGCGCAGAGCGCTTCCTGTGCGCGCCGCCAAGCTTCCGACATATAAAACGCGTCTCGGAGACGCAGGAGCGCTTTGCCGTTCATTTTCATTTTAAACGGACTGAGCAGACAGTCCTGTGCGTTCACAGGGAACCGGTACAGGCGATCGTCCAATTCTTCATATTCTTTCAGCAGGTCGCGCAGCTTGCGGACGGGTTCGAGAAATGCGGCGGACCCGAATATTTTACAAGTGTAATCAAGTGCCAGATATAAATAAAAATTGATGTCGTACCGGATTGCAATGGCGAGTATTTCGGCAGCGGGGATTTCGCGGAAGCGCTGTGCGAGCAGGGCGATGTCGAGATAGTTGCGGAATTTGAGCTTGAGAAAAATGTTGGGGTCGTTTTCGTACGACATGTTGGAGCAGCCGAAGTCGTCGACGGCGGTGATATAGATCTGACAGACGTAAAGGTCGATATCTCCGAGCACATAGAACGCATCGTCCCCGATTTTGATTTTCTGGCGCCGGGCAAGGAGTTCGGGCGTATGCGATTCGGCGATGTACAGGGCGGTATGCAGCTCTGCGGTGACGCTGCTTTCCGGGAGGACGTAGGGCGTGAGGTGCGTCGGATATTCTTCGGTGGGTTCTTCCGTGCGGAACAAACCGTTTGCGTTCAGATTGTAAAACCCGAGTGCGTTCATGATTTCGTGGGCTTTTTGTGTGTCGTTGGGGTCGATCAGAAAATCGATGTCGTCGCATTCCCTTGTCGTCGTGTCTCCGTAGGCAAAATAGGAGGTGACGAGGCCTTTGTACACGACGTATGCGACCCCTGCGGCTTCGAATGCTTCTGTGATTTTGCGGCACCATTCCAGACGTTTGGCGGCGGCGGCAAGGTTCCGGGCTTTCGCGAGCTTGAGGATTTTGGCGAACCGTCCGCTCTCTTCGATGAGATACGGGTAGAGGACGTTGAGGACGCGGTGGTTGACGAGCATGGCGTAGAAGTCTTTTGTAAATACGAACGGTTTCTGCTTCCGGCTTCCCGGAGGGATTTTTTGGATATACTCGTTTGCCTTTTGGATCATATAATTTTGTGCCGCGTATACGTACTCTTTAAGATAGTCGGGCGCCATGTCGTAGATCCGCATGTTGTATTTGCTGCTGAAGGCGGTATTGGGATCGTGCGTCTTATTGTAGATCCGGTTGACCTTCCGGGAGAGCAGAACGGTGATTTTGTCCCGCAGCCTGGGCGTGACGATTTGGAGTTGTTTTCCGTTTGTGTTGGTTGCCTCGGTGACTTTGCCGAGGCAATATCCGCTTTCGATCTGTTCGGCGGCAACGGCGTTGTCTCCCTTTGTAATATATCGAACACCGCTTTCCGTTTTGTCGATGCGGATGATGCGGTGAACGACGAGTCTGGCCTTTGGGTCGATGCAGACGAGGATGTCGCCGATTTTATAGGTTTCCTGTTTTTCGACGCGAATCGTGTCGCCTGCCACCAGCAGGGGGATCATACTGAATCCTCCGACCGGCAGGACCCCACCGGTTTGCTGTAATTTCATTATAGTAAGTGTTTTAAGTATGTTTCTGCCGTCCATAAATCGGAATACCTCATCTCGTACGTATTGTGTGACAGTTGTGCCAGCGTTTTGTATTTTACCAGGATTGGGGTGTCTTCCTTGGCGGAGAGCTGCCCTTTCAGCAATTTCTGGAATCCGTCGCAGGCGTTCAGTTTCTTGAGATACGGCGCCGGACTGCCGTATTCTTCCAGGAAGACGATTGCGGCGATTTTGTATTGCGCGTGCCGGGGCGCTTCCGGGATCGGCAGCAGGTAGCGGTCGTTGTTTCCGTAAGCAATACGTTTTACGGCGTTCAGGCGCGCTTCGCCGTTTGGGAAAATTTTCTGCAGCACCTCGTATCCTCCGGGCCGCAGAGAGAGTGTTTTGCGGACCGTTTCCACGGCGAGCGTTTTTTGGGAAATGAAGATTTCGTCGTCTGTGATATATTCATATCCGGCCATCCATAGAAATGCCGTCAATGTCGATTTTCCGGCCGTCGTTCTTGCCGACAAGAGAAACGCCTTATCGCCTTTTGCGACGGCGGCGCCGTGCAGGGTGATGATTCCGTCTTCGGGGATCAGGGTCAAATACATGAAATTTTCTATAATTTGTAATATATTGATTGTACGCGTATCTGTTTTTTGTATGTGGGCGGCTCCGGGAAGGAGCGTGAGAGCTGCGTATGAATTTGGCAAATCGCATACGCAGCAAAACTTTTTGGGATATTTTTCCGTGAGCTGTTTGTGAAGTTTGCGAAAGTCGCTTTCCGTTTCAACCTTGCCGCGGATCTCCACCGGTTCGCATCGGTACATCTGCCCATAAGTTTCGAGCAAATCCGCGTCCTCTGTGACGAGGATAAAATCGGATTGGCACTTGTCCCTTTTATAAAGAAGTGCGTTCATGCCGGGATCAATATCTGATTTTTGATTGCCATTTCCATAAATTCTTGTACGTCTGCCGCGATCGTTTCTTTTGGAGCGTCATAGAGTTTTGTCAGTTCCAGGA
>CABQCN010000090.1 GCA_902462635.1 uncultured Oscillospiraceae bacterium | reverse complement strand
CGCGGTTTCGGCCGGGAAAGATTCTTTTTTCTCTAAATTGTCCGCCACGCTCTCGGAACGCGCCATTGTCGGCGGTCTCCTCCTCTATGCCGTATACGTCGTCAATCTGATCGGTATGACGATTTTCACCCGGCGTTCCGGTCTCGGAATCACACAATCGCTGCTCTATAAAGTACATATCGATTCGATTGCCTTCAAATCGTTTACATTTCTGGATATCAGTATCCTGGTTTCCTATATTTTTTCCTTTCTGTTCGGCGGTCTCGTGATTTTTGTACTGCTGCGGATCGGCTTCCTGCTTTCGGATCTGTGCGGGCTGGCTTATTCCCATAAAGTAACGCGCTGGATCCTGTTTTTATTCATGGCGGTATTCGCCGTTACCGCGCTGTGTCTCCTGCTTGCGGGGCATTCCATTCTGTCCGTTGCCGTTTACCGTTGGGCTACGCCGTTGTTCGCGTGCGGCGGCGGACTGGCAATGTACTGCATGTCACTCCGAAACGTGGAAATCGACTGATTCGCTTTCGCTGTCCTCTTCCAAGTTCCGGAGTCCGTACGCGCTGCTCACCGGCAATGAGATTACAATCGACTGCGCTTTGCTCTCGATACCGGCGTGCGCCATGACCGCTTTCATGATATTGCTCCGGTCCTTCGCAGGGGAAACGATCAGGATCATCTCTTTCTCCGCGGCAATCGTGAACCCAAAAAATTTCTTGGCGTATTCCGCGCCCGTCCCTTTTGCCTTAATGACGGTGCCGCCCGCAGCTTTCGCGCCGCGCGCCGCATCCATGACCAGATCCGTGTATCCCTCGTTTGCAATTACGAGAATCAATTCGTATTCCGTATTCAATGACATCTTTTTCTCACTCTCCATATCCAGCTTCTGACCTTCCGTCAGATATTTTAAAGAACGCATCCCGCCGATGCTGCTGACAGGAATGGTTGCGACGATCCCGTTTCCCGGAATATCGATAAATAATTTTTCCGTAAAATCCCGATGCAGCGGCTTCAGCGTATCTCCGGTAACAATCGCAAGCAGCAGCGCTTTTTCACTGTCCTCCAGGCTCAGATAATCCAATACCTCGCTCGTAGCCGTTCCCTCTCCCAGCAAGCAATCTACGACATAAACATGATGTTCCATGAAAACACAAACAAATTTCTCCATCTTGCCCCGTTCCGTAATCGCCAGCATCAAATGCACATCGCTCATCCGTCTCATCCTCCCAGCATCACAATTCGATGATATCGTCGCCGTCGTAAACCTCCGGCGGCTCCGCTGTTTTCTCGCGGCGTTTCAATTTGATATTATAAACGAGTCCCAGAACCTGAATCGTGATCAGCGGCGTCATCGCCACCATCGCGACTACGCCGAAAGCATCCGTCACAATGCGTTCCGTCCCGCCGATGATTTCACAGGCTCCCATTGCAAAAGAAAGCAGGAAGGTTGCCGTCATGGGACCCGAAGCAACGCCTCCGGAGTCGAATGCGATAGAGGTAAAAATTTTCGGCACGAAAAACGTCAATACAATCGCAATGATATATCCGGGAAGCAGGAACCACATAATGGAAATGCCCGTAAGCACCCGAATCATGGAAAGCGCCAGGGATACTGCAACGCTGGCCGATAAGCTGAGGCTCATCGCACGCGCGGGGATCGTTCCCGCGGTCATTTCTTCCACCTGTTTATTCAATACGTGTACGGCGGGTTCTGCCGCAACAATAAAGTAACCGACCACCATGGAAATCGGAATCAGGATCCAATTATAGTCGAGCAGGGCGATTTCCTTGCCCACATAATTTCCGACCGGCATGAATCCCACATTTACGCCTGTCAGGAAAAGTACCAAGCCGATATAGGTATATACGATACCGATCAAAATCTTAAAGAACGGCCTTTTCTCCATTTTCAGCGCAAAAAACTGAAATACGAGGAAAAACACGAGAATCGGCGCCAGTGCGATCCCGACTTCTTTCATATAGTGCGGAACCGCGTTTACGAATAAAAACGCAAGCGTCCTCGAGCTTTCCATATCCGGAATCTCCACAGGAACATAATTGCCCTCCGCGGGATACAGCAACCCTAACACCAAGACAGCAATCACAGGCCCGATCGAGCTGAGCGCCACCAAGCCAAAGCTGTCATCCCCCGCATGGCGGTCGCTCCGGATGGAAGAAACGCCGACGCCGAGCGCCATAATAAAAGGGACGGTCATCGGTCCCGTCGTCACGCCGCCCGCGTCGAACGCAATCGCCCAAAAATTTTTCGGCACAAAAAAAGCCAATATAAAGATAATTGCGTAAAAGCCAATCAATAAATAAGATAATCGGATTCCGATCAGGATGCGCAGCATCGCGATCACGAGAAAAACGCCGACTCCCGCGGCAACAGCGCCGATCAGTACGGCGTTCGGAATCCCCGGCACCTGGTTCGCAAGCACCTGGAGATCGGGTTCCGAGATTGTAATGATGATACCGAGAAGCAAACTGACCAGAATGATGAGCCAGAGCTTTTTGGATTTTGTGATGCCGGCGCCGGCCTTGCTTCCGATGGGCGCCATAGCGGTATCCGCACCCAGCGTAAAAAACGCGATCCCTACGATCAGCAGTACGGCGCCGAGTACAAAGGCGAGCAGCAGGCTGCTCGGGATCGGGGAAACCGTAAAACACAGCAATAATACAATAGCGGTGATCGGAACCACGGAGGTCAAGGCTTCTTTGATTTTTTCTCTGAGCTTTGATCTGTTGTGCAGCATCTGTTTTTCTCCTATAAATTTTACATCTTTACTATTATATCGTTTTTTTTTTGATCCGGCAAATAAATTTTATTCATTTTTTATTTATATATTATTGCATAATCTTTTTTGATGCCGTATAATGTATTTCAATGTGATACTCAATTCAACAGGAGGTAAACTTTATGAAAAAAATTTACTTATGTCTTATAGCGCTTCTTGCGTTATGTCTTTGCTTTACGGCGTGTTCCGGAGAAGGGGATAACCCGGCTGCCGGTACGCCGACTGCCGCGAAGAGCACGGTGACAGCGTCTCCGGCTACAAAAGCACCCGTGGAAACCGCAACGCCTGCGCCTTCCGACAACGTATCCGTTGCGGTTACTGTCGAAGACCTCTCTTATATTTATATTGTAAATGTTAAATATAAAGACAACGTAGAAACATGGGAGAAAATCATCCCCTCAACCTCCACAGGCCTTGATCTCGACGAAATGTTCATCAACCTGCTGGTTCCGAACGACGGAAGCGAAGTGGAACTGACGGCAGTCATACAGGAGGGGGCCCCCTATAAAGTAAAAGGCTGGAGCGGAGATGCGACGGCAGAAGGAGAAACGATTAAATTCACGCCTTCTAAGAACGCGGTCAGTCTGAATATCGATATCGAACCTTTATATGGAGAGAATCTGGCGCTGGATGCTACGGTAAAGTGTTCCGCCACCACAGAGGAAAGCGAAGCCGCCAGATGGAGCATGAAGTTCCTGACGGACGGCGATATCAACACGCGGTTTTCGACCACGCCGCTTACAGGCGTCGATGGAGATACGCTGGAACTCGCGGAACCCGTCACGATCGATATCGATCTGGGCGAAGCAAAGAGCTTTGACATTGTTTCCTTGTTCCCTAGAACGGACACGGTCGATCTTGAGGACGGCGTTCCGAATTATCCGTTTGCATTCGAAATTCAGGTAAGCAGCGACGGGACGTCCTATACTACCGTAAAAACAGTTTCTATGGAAGAAAATGTAAACGACATGGTCCAGAGCTACGATGTCGGCGCACAGACTGCGCAGTATCTCCGGTTGAGTGTTACAAAAGTCGGCAACATGGCGGCGGATGAAGGGACCTCGCAAACGCCGTACCGTATCCAGTTCGCAGAACTTATGGTGTTCGATAAACCGTGATAAAATATTGATCTGCAGAAAAACGGAAGGTTCCGGCATCAGGAACCTTCCGTTTTATTTGTACTCCTTCAAACAGACCAGAGTCCGAGCGCCGGATTGCCGATATAATAAAGATCTCCGGATTTCGTGTGGTTCATACCTTCCGCCAGCCGTTCCGGATGGAACAGCGCTGCGGCCTCTTCATAGGAAAGATATCGCAGTCCGACGCTTTCCACTTCTTCTTTGGAAAGATGCCTCGTACAATACGTGATCCGGAAGCGTCCATCCGAGGAACCATGGATCAGATGCGCAGCCGCGGAAAGATTCGCCTGTAAATCCGGGGCCTCCTGTATTTTACGAAGAATGTTTTCACGGCCGGTATAGCCGTATTTCCGGATCAGCGCATCGATCTGCGCATCTTCTCCGAATTTATCGACGCCGGGCGCAAGTACGTACAGGTCGCCGCCATCCGCAATTGCTTTGCGCGTTCGGTAAACGGCTTTATTTCCAAGCCAGGTGCTTTTGAATTCTTTCTCATCCAGCATCACGACGACGGTTTTCAGCGGCTTTCCGACGTGCGTAACATTGACTTTGCTACTTAATTTCACGGCGCTCTCGAAAATATTACGTTCCCGCCCCGCAAACAGTCCGTGCATCCGCAGTTTTCCGTCTGCGCCGAGATCCGTGACCGTCAGGATGTAGGAAAGCGGAATATCGGAAAGGAACCGTTCTTCCGCATAATCGAATACGCGCCGCACCGGCGTATTGTCCAGTCCCATGATGCGTTCCAATCCGTAAAACGCCCCGAGCATATGCGTACCGTTAATCATAGAGCTGCCGCCGCAGCCGACGAATATATTTTTATTGCGGTTTGCCATGCCGGCAACTTCGTGCGGCACGACCTGGCCGATCGACAGGATCAGATCGTATGTGCCGCTTACAAGCAGCCGATTGACCTCGGCATCGATCGGGGTGTCCACGATTCCTTCCGAAATTTCGCAGATAAATTCCGCCGGCACCGTACCGACTTTCACAACGTCTTCCCGCCAATTATGAACCAGAAAACGTTCCTGTGGGATTCCGGCATACATCTCGGAGATTTCCCCGGCCGTCATCGGCGCATGCGTTCCGAGCGCCGGTAAAATATCGACCTGCGCCCCCGCTTCCGTATATTTCCGATATAAAATCTGCGTTATAATTCCGGCGCCGGAGTGAAGTCTCGTATAATCCGGCGGAATCAGCAGAAGACGTTCCACCCGTTTTCCCCGGTACGTAAAATCCCCGATCGTTTTTTCGAGAATTTTTTCTATTGTATCATCGTCAAACGCCCCGTAATACGTTCCGGATTTCCACCCGGCCAACCAATCTGTATGCCAGAATTTTCCGCGCGGCGCGTCCGTCCGTTCGTACGTGTGCGCGCCGAAATAGTCGCGCTGCGCCTGCAGCAGGTTCGCCGGCAGCTGCTTTGCGCGGTAGCCGTCGAAATAGCTCAGAGCCGCAAACATCGCCGGCACCGCGATTCCCGTTTCCGCGGCTTTTGCGCAGACTCTTCTCCACCCCTTCTGCGCATCCGTCAGCGTATTTGCAAAAAAGGGGTCGAGCATCAAGTTTTTCAGACCGGGATTCCGATCATACGCCGCTTTGATTCTGCCCAGAAATCTGCTGCGAATGATGCAGCCTCCTCTCCATAATAAAGCAACAGCTCCGAAATCGAGGTTCCAGCCGTATTCTTCGGATGCTTTGGCCATAAGCGCATACCCTTGCGCATAGGATACGATTTTTGACGCGTACAGCGCGTCGTGCAGCGCGTCAAGAAAGGCCTCTTTCTCCGTGCCGGTAAGACATCCGGCACCTTCTACTGCGTCCGGCTCCCGGCACAGAATCCTGGAAGCCGCCTCGCGTTCTTCTTTCAGCGCGCTGAGATATCTGGAAAATACGGATTCCCCGATCAGCGTCAGCGGCACGCCTTCCTCATATGCTGCCTGCGACGTCCATTTTCCGGTCCCTTTCTGCCCCGCAGCATCCAGAATATGATCTACAAGCGGCATGCCGTCGTCATCTTTCTTCCGTAAAATATCGGCTGTAATCTCGATCAGGTAGCTGTCGAGTTCACCGGCGTTCCAGCAGGAAAAGACATCTGCCATTTCATCTGCGTTCAGTTGCAAATACCTGCGCAGGATGTCGTATGTCTCGCAGATCAGCTGCATGTCGCCATATTCGATACCGTTGTGCACCATTTTTACGAAATGACCGGCGCCGCCGGCGCCTACCCATTCGCAGCAGGGCATTTTCCCGCCGCGCCCATCGTCGGCAAATGCGCAGATTTTTTGAAAAATTTCCTGCACCTGCGGCCACGCCGCTGCGGAACCGCCCGGCATGATGCTCGGTCCTTTCAGCGCGCCTTCCTCACCGCCGGAAACGCCCGTGCCAATATAGAAAAGACCTTTGCTTTCCACATATTTCGTTCTTCTGTCCGTGTCTTTATAATATGAATTCCCGCCGTCGATCAGGATGTCGCCCGCTTCCAG
>CABQCN010000089.1 GCA_902462635.1 uncultured Oscillospiraceae bacterium | reverse complement strand
TTTTTATAAAATGGCGGCAAAGCGCATGAGCAAGAACTGGACGTTGTTTCTCGTCGCAATCTGGCTGTTTAACCCGTTGGTTTTACTCGATTCCGCCTGCTGGGGACAGGTGGATTCCCTGCTGGCGCTGGCGCTGCTTGCGGCTGCGTATTGTATCGAAAAGGACCGTTACGGATGGGCGGCGGCGGCGCTGGCTTGTGCGGTGACATTGAAACCGCAGGGAATCTTTTTCGTGCCGATTCTGGGGTTTGCGCTTCTGCGGCAGCTGATCCGGGAACGGGAGCTGCCGCTGGCCAAAAGACTGCTTCGGTTCGCCTACAGTATCGCGGCTTTTTTCGGGACGGCGTTTTTGATTATATTGCCTTTCGGAATCAAGATGCAGCCGAATATTTTCAGCTGGATCATCGGCGTCTATACGAATACGGCGGATGGATATACGTATGCTACCGTAAATTCGTTCAACTTCTTTTATCTGCTCGGCGCCAACTGGGTGCAGGACAGCGCGTCTTTCCTGGGACTGACGTATTTTAAATGGGGCATGATCGCGATCGTGCTGCTCAGCCTGCTGACCGGCGCGCTGTATCTTTTTGGAAAGAAAAAACATCCGTACGCCTACCTGCTTTCCGCGCTTTTGATTTACACGGTGGCAACCTTCGGGCCGCGTATGCATGAACGGTATTTTTATCCGGCGATTGCGCTGCTGCTTGCGGCCGTTATTTATTCAAATAACAAACTGCTCTTAGGGACGTACGCCGTACAGTCGCTTTCGAATTTCTATACGGTGCTTGAAGTGATGACGGGCCTTTCGATCGGCGGCGCGTATATTAATGAGGACTATGCGACGGGCAGTTATTACTATTGGCCGCCTCAGAATACGGGACGGTCTCTGATGGGAATTTTTAACGTGTTATGCGCGGTGGCGGTTGTCGCGCTTGCCTGCGCGATGATTTTTGCAAAAAACTGGAATGAAAAGCCTTTCCGGATTTGGGAAGAAACAAAGGAACTCTATGATGGGAAAAATGGTGATCACTATGACGAATCAAACATCGAACCGTAAAAAATACGGTGTCCGCGGCCGCGCCGTGCGTATTCTATTTGCTGCGGCTGCCGCTTTCCTGCTTCTGTTTTCTCTTTCCGCCTGTTCCGGCAGCGGAATCGATACGCTGCAAAACGGCGATTTTGAAAGCGGAAGCGGAACTTCGATCGACGGCTGGAGCCAATATAATTATAAAAAAAGTTATGAGGGAAATACGGAGTGCACGGACATCTCGCTGGTCGATTTGGGCTTCAGCGGGCAATGCGTGAGGATTGCAAGCCGCAGCAATAATGATGCCAGAATTTACCAGAATTTAAAGGTCAAGCCAAATTCGAATTATTGCGTCAAGTTCGACGCGCTGTATGAGAATATCGACGCCGACGTAACGGAAGCGGAACGGGGCGGGGGCCTGAACGTTTCCGTGATCAATGCGGCTGGCAGATCCGGCGGCCTCTATGGGACGACCGACGAATGGAAAACATTCACCGTATACTTCAAAACGGCGGAGGATCAGAAGAATGCGGAGCTGTCGTTCGGAATCGGCGGATACGGGGCGGAGTCGAGCGGAACGGCATATCTCGATAACGTGCGTGTGGAAAAAGTGGACAGCATTCCGGAGGGAAGCGCGGTATTCAACGCCGCTGTTTCATCTTCCGCTGCGAAAAATAAAGCGCCGGGCGCCAGCATCTGGATGAAGCTTCTGTTTCTGGCGCTTGCGGGAGGAACGATCGCGTTTGTCATTGTTGTCGCGATGAAAGCCGACAAAGAAAACGCCGCCAGGCACAATCCTCTTTCTCAAAAGAATCCGTTGCTGAATAAAAAGGATTTTATCATTTTACTCGTGATGGTCGTCGTCTGCTCGGCAATGTCTTTTTATAAACTCGGGAATACCTACGACGCGTCCTCCTATTGGAAAGCTTCGGAGTCGGGGGAGTACGTGATCGTGGAATTCGACGAAGTAACGACGGTTTCGCGCACCGTCTATTCCAACAACATTCCGGCAAACAATAATGCGTATTGTTACACGGTATTTTACGAAAAGGAAGATGGGAGCGGGGAATACGTCAACCTTTTCAGCATCAAGGAGGGCGCGTTCTTCGAATGGGAGCGCCAGGACAAGGAATTTACCACGAAGCGCGTAAAAATCGTTTCTACGCTGTCGGGACTCGGCGTAAACGAGATGGGATTTTTCCGCAAAAACGATGCGGGCGAATTCGAAAAATTGAATGTTACGGTTGCGGAAACCAATTATAATAAAGATTTGAATGAAGATCACAATCCCGCTATGCTGTTTGACGAGCAGGACACGGTGGAACCCTACAGCAGCTATATGAGTTCAACGTATTTCGACGAAATATACCATCCGCGGACGGCGTACGAGAATATCCATGGGTATCAGATTTACGAAATCACGCATCCGCCTATGGGAAAAAATATCATGTCGCTCGGCATCCTCATTTTCGGCATGAATCCGTTCGGCTGGCGGTTTATGGGCACGCTGTTCGGCGTGGCGCTCGTACCGCTGATGTACCTGCTGGGACTGAAGCTCTTTAAAAAGCGGATCTATGCGTTTGCCGCCGCGTTCCTGATGATGTTCGATTTCATGCGTCTTGCGCAGACGCGGCTTGCCACGATCGATTCGTACTCCGCATTTTTCGTACTGTGCATGTATTACTTTATGTACGATTATTTTACGCAGAAATCGTACGAAAAGAAGCAGTTCTGGAAGTCTCTCCTCCCGCTTTTCTTCTGTGGCCTGATGTTCGGCCTCGGGGCGTCGACGAAATGGGTGTGCCTTTATACGGGGGTCGGTCTTGCGTTCCTGTTTTTCCTGGCCAAATATCTGGAAGCGGACGATGTGGCGCTGGGACGCGCGAAGCTTGCGAATAAGAAGAAATCCTGGTTCAACTACAATTTCGTGCCGACCTGCTGCGCCTGCATCGTATTCTTTATTGTGATTCCTGCCGTCATTTATATTTTATCGTATCTTCCGTATATGGCGTCTTCTCCGGACCAGAGTTTGCTGGACATCGTACTGGACAATCAGAAATATATGTATAATTATCATTCCGGGCTTACGGAGGGTCATCCGTACGGTTCGGCGTGGTATACCTGGCCGATCAATCTGCGGCCGATCTACTATTATTCCGGAAGTTATGCGGATAAAGGAGCGGGGATGGCGACGTCGATCGTTTCCATGGGCAACCCGCTCGTCTGGTGGACGGGTCTGGCCTGCATCATCCCTGCTTTGTTTTATACCTGGAGAAAACGCGATAAGGGGATGCTCGTTGTTTTCGTCGGTTACGCGGTGCAATTCTTCCCCTGGATTCTGGTTACGAGAGTTGCCTTTATCTACCATTATTTCACCGCCGTACCGTTTTTGATCTTCATGATTGTGTACGTGATCAAGAACCTGATTGAGGATGGGGTGATCAGCGTCCATGTGATGTGGATTTACCTGGCGCTCGTATTGCTGCTGTTTATTATGTTCTATCCGGTGCTGACGGGCCGCGAGGTTTCGAGAAGCTATGTAGACAACTTCCTGCGATGGTTTAGTACGTGGAGCTTCTGATATGGCGGAACCGGATAAAAATGAAAAAGAAAAATTACGCAGGCTTCTAAGCCTGACGCGCAAAGCGGTGCAGGATTACGGCCTGATCCGGGAAGGCGACCACGTATGCGTGGGCCTTTCCGGCGGGAAGGACAGCCTTGCGCTGCTGACGGTGCTTGCCGCCTTGAAACGTTTTTACCCGAAGCGCTATGCGCTTTCGGCGGCGACGGTTTCCCTGGGATTCCCGGACATGGATTTTATGCCGATACGGGAATATTGTGCCGCGTTAGAGGTTCCGCTCAGAATCGTGGAATCGGATATCGCGGAAATCGTTTTCGATATCCGGAAGGAACAGAACCCCTGCGCGCTCTGCGCAAACCTGCGGCGCGGCGCGGTAAACGACGCCGCGGGACAGATGGGCTGCAATGTTGTAGCGCTGGCGCACCATAAGGATGATATTATCGAAACGGCTCTTCTTTCTTTGTTTTATGAAGGCAGATTCTATTGCTTTGCGCCGGAGACGTTCCTGGAGCGCGCGCAGGTGCGCGTGATCCGGCCGTTCCTGTACGTAGAAGAACGTGAAATCCGGCAATTTGCGCAAGCGGCTTCCCTGCCTGTCGTGCACAATCCCTGCCCAATGGACCGGACGAGCCGCCGGGCGGATATCAAGGAACTGATCCGCACCCTGGAACGGGACAATCCATTTTTGCGTTCAAACCTTTTTGGCGCGGTAAAGAGGAACATATGGAATTCAGAAAATTGACGCTCAAGGAAATCCCTTTGATAAAACCGTTTTTTGTGATACAAAAAAGCCGGATATGCGATTACAGTATAGGCGGCCTGTTCATGTGGCGCGATTATTTTTACACGGAATACGCCATTGAAGAGGGCATTTTATTTTTCAAAGTAAAATACGTCAACAATATGATTGCGTTTACGATCCCCATGGCGGAGTCGGCGGAGAACGTGCGCCGCGGACTTGACCTGCTGTGCGATTATGCTGCGGAGAACAATTATGACACCATATTCTGTATGACGAGCGGGGAAGACCGTTCTGTTATCGAAGATTATTTTTCCTGGAAGGGATTTTCCGTAGTCTGCAGAAGCGACCGCAAATGGGCGGACTATCTGTATGACGCCGAAAGCTTTCTGGAATTTAAAGGAAAACGTATGCATGGACAGCGCAACCACGTCAATAAATTCAAGTCGCTTTATCCGGACTGGTCGCTGCGCCGGATCGAGGAAAATCTTTTGCCGGACTGCATTGCCTTTCTCGACAAAATTACGGCGCGCAATACGAAAACCGATCCCGTTGCGATCGAAGAACTGGCGAAGACGCGCGAAGTGCTGGAAAATTACGCGATTTACGATCTGCTCGGCGCCTGCCTGTATGTCGGAGAGCGGATCGTCGGACTTTCCATAGGCGAAATCATTTATGACACGATGATCGTGCACATCGAAAAGGGCGATACGGATTATGCGGGCGTTTATCAGATGCTGTCCAGCGAATTTGCAAAATGTTTTGTCACGCCGGAAGTGAAATACATCAACCGCGAAGACGATTCCGGAGATTATCATTTGCGGACGTCCAAGCTTTCGTATCATCCGATCGGAATTCTCGAAAAATTTACCATCTGGATCGAACAGTAAACGCTAACGCATCGTTTTTCTCAAGGTCGATAAATTTTCCCGCATCAGAGATTCGTAAGTGACGCCGGCGGAAAGCTGCTGCTTCGAAACGTTATGACACGTATAGAACAGGGCGGTGCCGGCGCCCGTGGCGTCTGCAAGGCTGTCGGCAATATTGTGGTTGGAAAATTCGATATAATATACGGTTGAAATAGCATTGTCTTTTATTTTCTGAATCAGAAGCGTAATGGCGGCGGCGCTGGGTTCCGTATGCTCCGCGCAGCCGGGAAAGGCCGCGTAATATTCCAGCCCGTATTCTTTTGTAAAATAGATCAGCGGGAACCGATCCCCGAAAATCAATATTTTATTTTCAACCGTTGCGAAAAAATCGCGGAAGTCCTGATCGAGCGCGTTGAGCTTCGCAATATAAGACGACGCGTTTTCCGTATAGGTATCCTGATGCGCGCCGTCGATTTCACAGAACGCGTCTTTGATGCGCGCCGTGATTTTAGCGGCGTTCACGGGAGAGGTCCAGACATGCTCGTCGTATTCGTGTTCCGTTTCTAGTAGAGATACGCAGTCCATCATTTTCAGCGTATTGATCTTTCTGTCCAGCGAATTCAAAATTTTATCGACCCAGGCGTCGGATTCTCCGCCGGTGTAAATAAAAAGACTGCAATTCTGTATTTTCAGAATATCCTGCGCCGTCGGCTCATAGGAGTGGCTTTCTCCGCCGGGCGGCAGGAGCATCGTTACCTCCCCGGCTTCGCCGCAGACGTGTTTTGCAAAATCATACGCCGGAAATACGGTGGCAACCACGGATATATGGCCGCTGCCGCCGCGCGCGCCGCTTTGGCAGGCTGCAAGACAAATGGTCAGCGTGAAGCACGCCAAGAATAGGGATAAAAATCGTTTCACGATCGGGAACACCTCCATACGCCGTTATTTTACTATCATTTTGTATGAAAAGCAATTTTCTATAGGCATAAAACACATTCGGATGTCATAAGTTATACAAAGAACAGCCGTAAAGGGGTTTTGTACAAAATGAATCATTCTGTAATTTTGAAGGACTACATAGAAAACCGTGTTTACGAGATTGCGCAGTACATATTGGATACAAATTGCACGGTACGCGCGGCGGCCAAGAAGTTCGAAGTAAGCAAGTCGACCGTACATAAAGACCTCGTAGACCGTCTGCCGCACC
>CABQCN010000088.1 GCA_902462635.1 uncultured Oscillospiraceae bacterium | reverse complement strand
TTCGTCTCCGCAGTAAAAACAAACTGCCCCGTCGTCCCGTAATAATAATCGTTGTCACATTCCTGCGAAAGCGTCCACAAAACGGGATACGCGCCGTAACGCGCCGCCCAGTAACGGCACAGGCGCGCCAGATCATCGTCGGATATCGTATGCATAGCGTCTCCCAGTGCGGTCGGATACGAAAATTGCGCGTTGGCATGCAAGAATCCCATTTCCGCAATCAATTTGAAATACTTATCATACTGCCGGAAACGCGCCAGCTGATCTTCGTCGAATTCCTCCGTAAATATTCTTTTAAAATAACTGTTATCCCCGTCGAATTCACCCAGCGGTTCCGACTGAATCACCGTAAAGCCCTGTTCCTTGCGGCGCATCAGCGTATACTCGAATCGCGACGCCTTTACGCCGTTTTCAAATTCGATTTCCGTATCGATATCTTCCAGGACCATGTGCCAGTGCGTATCCCCGAGATAGAAAAAGGGCGTGCCGTCCGCATACGTAAAATACCGCTGTTCTGTTTGAATGAAGCCTCTTTTATAAATTTCATGTTCGCCGTCATATTCGGCGCAGCGCACCGTGCCGGCCTGTCCGTGCAGCGGATTTGAAGGATCCGAGCATTCCACGGTAAAATCCCAGAGTCCCGGCTGCGTGAGCGCATACCGTACGATAAAATCCTGGCCGCCGTTCCAAAAGGCGGGTATTTTTAAAGCGGCGCCGCTTTGCCGGTGCCGGAAAACAAAATCAAAATCTACATCATAGAACGGCTTTTGATACGTAACGGAGCTCCGGAAGGCAAGTTCGGAGGCAACCCAGGTCTGTACTTCGGCCTCTCCCGTAAAATCTCCGGGAAGTTCCGGTTCTTCCGCCGCACGGGAAACAAGCCCGCTTCCCGAAGGTCCCATAAAAAAGAAAAAAATCACCAGTAGAAAAAGTACTGCAGGAATGCCCTTTGCCGGCAGCGTCCAATCCATAAAACCGACCTCCCAAAAACTTATTGATTATGAATGTTTCTTTATTCGGTCGATCTCGGCCTTTGCTCCGATGCCACTTCGCGGAACCGTTCCTGGGAAGGAAGCCCTCCGCGCTTCTCCTTGGGTTCAAATTGCTTATCGAATTCAGCCGCGGCCGCTTCGTCGACGTCATATACCGGATCCTCTGCAAACCGTCCCGCGCAGCCGTATAGCGCGCCCGGGAAAAGCTCCAGCGCCTGCAGCGCGTCGGCGTACCGGTTGTCCCGGCTCCCGATCTCATACCGTTCCGCTTTTAAAAAACCGAATCTGGCATAATACGCCGGATCTCCGTAGATCAGAATCGCTTTATACCCCATTCTGCCGGCGATTTCTTTCGTATGCCCGATCAGCAGGCTGCCGATTCCGCGCCGCTGGTAAGAGGGCAATACGGAAACCGGCCCGAAGGTCAATACCTCCCGGACGTCCCCGTTGTCACAATGGATTTTTGCTTTGGAATAAACGATGTTGCCTACGATTTTTCCGCGGTGCTCCGCTACCATGTCCAGTTCGGGAATAAAGCAATCGGACTCCCGCAGGATATGCAGCAGATAATGTTCGTTGCAGCCCGGCGCATACCGATTCCAAAACGCTTCGCGCGTCAACGCTTCTACGGCGCTGTAATCTGACGGCTGCTCATAGCGCAAGCGAATATTTTTTCTGTTCAAAAAATTACCTCCCGGAGATTTTTCCCCATTTTAACATATAAATAAAACCGAAATGAAAAATATTTTGACATTATAATAAAATTTAAAGTAAATGGGCGAACGCGCTTTGCGAAGCGATCCGTATCAGAAAAGTTTTTGCAGCAGCGCAGCGCAGCCCGCCGCGATCTGACGGTAGGTTTCCTCGAAACGCCCGCTGTACCACGGATCCGGGATATCGCCGCCGCGACCGGTAAAATCCAGCAGTTTACTGACTTTTTTCTGCGGATCGCCGCCGATAATGCGCATCAGGTCCCGTACATTTTTCGATTCCATACAAATCAGATGGTCATATCGGTCGTAATCAGCTTTTGTGACCTGTACGGCACGTTTTCCGCCGCAATGGATCCCATGCCTGGCAAGTTCCGCTCTGGCCGGCGGATAAACAGGGCTGCCCCTGCCATTTCGGATTTCCTCCGTACTTGTCGCGGCCGAGGCGACGAAAAAATTTTGTTCGCAGCCGCGTTCCCGCGCCATGGTTTGAAAAATAAATTCTGCCATCGGACTGCGGCAGATGTTTCCGTAACAAATGAATAAAATGTTTATCATGTATTTTTTCCTGCCACACTTCGTTTTTTGACCTGTCTTGGATCCGCCTTATCGGTTGTTTTTCTTGTTTCGTATCAGGGGAAAGGGCTGACAGTATCATCCGATGTGGTACAATTTATATCATATTCAATACGTTCTGTAGTGTCAAGGGGAGTGGTCGCATGGTTTTTTATTGTAGCGGAAATAACAGGCGATGAAATTCATTCCATAAATCACTTGTTGCAGGAAGGAAAAGAAAATACGTTTCATTCGGAACGGCCGCTGGTTTTTGTTGCCCCGACTTATGCCTGGCGTATTCCCAGCGTCGTAGAGTAATGGATCCTTGCATCCTCTTTCGAGGGAAACCGCCGGTATTATATCATGGAAGAATGACGCGGTTCCGTCGCCGCCCATACGCCGTTATTTCAGGCATTCCATAAATTTTTTGAACGCAGTCGGCAGCGTGATGCTGCTTTGCAGTTCCTGCCGCGTAACCCATAAAAAGCGCTCGTTTTTCGTGTTACACGAAATCAGGTAGCTCGCCATATGCCATTCCACATGCGTAAAAACATGCGTTTTTTCGGCGGATTTTTCAATACGGTCCGCCGTGATTCGCTGTGATTCCAGCCACTCCGCGATTTCTGTTTCCGTCAGGAACCCCTCCGTATTGGGAAACTCCCAGAGCGCGCCGAGCAGTCCGCCCGGCGCCCGTTTGTGAACGGCGATTTGATCGTCAAAGCAGAGCAGAAACACGGTTTTCTCCTGCCTGCTGCGCGGCTTCTTTTTCGCCTGCACGGGAAACGACAGCTGCGTGCCGCTGCGGCAGGCGCCGCATAAATCCGCAAGCGGGCATGCGCGGCAGTCCGGGAACCCATTCGGCAGGCAGACAAGCGCGCCGAGTTCCATCAGGCTCTGCGTAAAATCACCGCAGCGCCCCGGCGGATAAACCGCGGCAAGTTCCGCGGCGATTTGTTTTTTCAGGGCCGGATCCGCAAGATCGCGGCCATCTTCCCGCAGGCGCGTCGCAACGCGCAGCACGTTTCCGTCTACCGCCGGCACCGGTTTTTCGAATGAAATCGAGGAAATTGCACCCGCGGTGTACGGGCCGATTCCCGGCAGCGCGGCAATTTCTTCATATGCTTCCGGAAAAACGCCGCCGTGTTCTTTGCAAATGACCTGCGCCGCTTTCTGCAGATTTCGCACGCGGGTATAATAACCGAGTCCTTCCCAGAGCTTCAAAAGAGTTTCTTCTTCCGCCGCGGCCAGATCCGCTATCGTCGGAAGCTGTTTTAAAAACCGTTCGAAATACGGCTTTACCGTTTCCACCCGTGTCTGCTGCAGCATGATTTCCGATACCCAGACGCGGTAAGGATCCGTATTCTCGCGCCAGGGGAGAATTCGTGCATTCCGGCCATACCATTCCAGCAGCGGCGTCACAATTTCACGGAATCCAATGATATTTTCCGCCATGATTTTCTGTTCTTCCATGATCCGATCTCCTCCGAACGGTTTACCGTATTATAAAACGGAACGAGTCGACGCAAAGATCCGTTCCGTCAAAGAAAAGCCACAGCGGAAGGATTCCTTTCAAAGGCCGCGCAAGCTTTATTTGATACGCCGCAAAGAGATCCGTATCGACTTGACAAGTCCCTACGGTGCCGCCGTCCGCGAAAAGGGAAACGTCGCCTTTCCCGCGCGCGCGGATTGTAAAGGCCTCCGCTCCGCCGGAAAAATCGAGAAAACGGTATTCCGCCCAATCCTGTGTCCAGTTTCCTCCGCCGCAATTGGCCAGAATTTCGTTATAGGGATCGTCGGGCGTCGCTTCCGGCCGGATGAAAGCATTGCCTTTCATCCGGCACGCTACGGATGCGTCGATTTCCTGAAACGCCGAAAGCGGGCCGGAAGCGCCCTGCGACGTCATCGCGACCTCCGGAATTGACCCGTCCTCCAGGAAAAAGATCGGTTCGGCGCATACGCGCCTGCAGGTAAAGCCGTTTTGTGACGAGCGATGGTAGAAAACATACCACTGCCCTTTATATTCTTCAATCGAACCGTGATTATTCCATGTCCCTGGATCGCAGTAAATATTATCGATAATGACTCCGCCTTTTTGATATGGTCCGAGCGGAGCGTCCGCGACTGCATAAGACATGCAGGTTGCCTTACCGCGGGAAATATCGGTATATACAATATAATATTTCCCGTTCCGTTTCCGCATAGAAGCGCCTTCATGGAACCCGTGTTCCTGTTCCGTAAGAATCCCGCAAACGACGCTGTCCCGGTCAACCGAAGCCATATCTTCCCGTAATTTTGCGCCTTTCAGAGAAAATTGCCCCCACAAATAATATGCCTGCCCGTCGTCGTCGAGGAAAACAGCCGGATCGATTCCGTCTCCGTCCGCGCCGGCGACCGGTTTCGCACCGGTAAAAGGGCCGTACGGGCGGTCGGAAACGGCGACGCCTTCGAACGCGTCCTGCCCGCACGCATACAAATAATACTTCCCGTTCCGGCAAATCGCATCCGGCGCATAGAGCGGAACGCCGGGACGCCAGGGAATCCCAGGGTCTTCCCGCGTATTGCGGAAAGAAACGCCATGATCCGTCCAAACCGACAAGCCGGGATCTTCCGTCGAAAAAACGCGGTATTCATTGCCGCAATATTCCTTTTTACCGGAAATATCGCTGGATCCGTACAGGTAGAGCCTTCCGTCCGGCATCACGTGCGCCTCCGCGTCCGGAATAAAATATTTTCTGGGTAAGAGTGGATTCATTTTCGCTCCTATGAAAGTCAGTCATCGATCGAGCGGTCGAGCGCCCGGTCATAAACCGCGCGGACGTTCGCATCCGGCGCTTTCGTTGCCAATGTAACGATTACCGCAGCAGCCATGCTCATCAGGAAGCCGGGCAGGATCTCATACACGCCGGTATCGGTTATAACCGGCGCAATCACCGTATCGGTAAACAGCAAGAGCCAGAGGATATCGAATGCCGCGCCGCTGATAATGCCCGCAACTGCGCCCTGATAATTAAAGCGTTTCCAGAACAGGGACAGGATCACGACCGGTCCGAAAGAAGCGCCGAATAAGCCCCATGCGTTTTCCACCATATTCATGATGCTGCCGGCCCACGAGTCTGTTTTTCCTAAGCCGCTGTAAGCAATCAAGAACGCAACAATCGCGATAATCCCGACGACGACCCGGCCTGCCCATATGGATTCTTTATCGGATATTTTATTTTTCCGTAAAATCGGTTTATAAATATCGCTGGTAAATGCCGACGATGCCACAAGGAGCTGAGAATCCGCCGTGCTCATTGCCGCCGCAACGATTGCCGCAAGCAAAATTCCTGCCAGGAACCCCGGGAAGAGATCGATGACGCTCCGGATAAAAACCGTCGTCTGCGCGCCGGGCAAAATTGCATCCGCTAAAGAGGCGCCGTCTTTCAATAAATAGGACCTGCCCAGATACGCGATCATAATCGCCGCGCCGAGGCTCAGCGTAACCCACGTAATTGCGACGGCAGAGGACTTTTTGATCATTTTTGAATTTTTAACGGACATAAACCGTACCAGAATATGCGGCATGCCGAAGTACCCGAATCCCCACGACAGACCGGAAAGTATTTCCCGCCAATCTGCGGAAAACGGATTGGTCGTAAACCCGACGACGCCATCCTTAAACGCCTCGTTATAGGAAGCGTCGAATCGCCCGGTGGCAGTCATGGCGATCGGCACCGCCAGCAATGCGACCAGCATCAGAATTCCCTGGAAAAAATCCGTCCAGCAGACGGCTTTATATCCGCCCAAAAATGTATAACATAATATCAGCAATGCAAAAATCACCATTGCCAGCGATTCCCTGCCCTGCAGCTGCGGCAGTACAGATACGAATACCTGCGTTCCCGCATTGAACGCGGATGCCACATATACCGTAAAACTGATCAGGAAGATAACGGCGCAAACGATTTTAAGCACCGGATTGGAGGTTGCAAACCGGTTTGTCAGGTACTGTGGCAGCGTAATCGCGTCGCCCGCGGCGCTGGAAAAGCGGCGGAGGCGTCTGGCGATCAGAATCCAGTTGGCAATCGTCCCGATTACCAGACCGATTCCGATCCAAACCTGCCCCATACCAAAGGCGATAATGCTGCCCGGAAATCCCATTAACAGCCAGCCCGACATGTCGGAGGCCTGCGCGCTCATTGCCGTTACCCAGGGACCCATGGAGCGGCCGCCTAGAAAA
>CABQCN010000087.1 GCA_902462635.1 uncultured Oscillospiraceae bacterium | reverse complement strand
AACACCGTCTTAAATTGCATGGTATATAAAGCGCTCTGCTGCCTTGCGGAAATTGCGCGCGTTTTGGAGAAACCGGAGGACGCGGCGCAATATTGTCTGCGCGCGGCGCAGATCAAAGCGTCCCTGATTACGCTTTTATATGATGCGCAAACCGGCGCGTTTTGCGATGGGCTGCGCGCAGATCACACCCCGGTGCGCCATTTCTCGCAGCATGCCACCGCGTTTGCATTATATTGCGGCGTATATGAAGGCGATGCGATGCGGGATGCCTTGACCGCCTTTCTGAAAACGCAGGGCGAGATTAGAATGAGCGTATACGGGGCATTTTACTTACTGGAGGGCTTATACGCCGCGGGCGCAGGGGATTACGCTACGGAGCTGATGCTGCGCGAAGACACGGCCGAAGGCGCGCGTACCTGGGCATATATGCTGGCATCCGGCGCTACGATTACAACGGAAGCTTGGAATACCGCGAATAAACCGAATATGACGTTCTCCCATCCCTGGGGATCGGCGCCTGCCAGCCAGATCGTACGCGGACTGTTCGGCATCCGCCCGCTGGAAGCGGGCTTCGCGCGCTTCCGCGTCCGGATTTGTCCCGGCCCGGTACGCGACGCCTCGATTACCGTGCCGACCGTGAAAGGCCCGATCCGGGTATCCTTTTGGAAAAAAGACGGCAATCCGGCCGGCTGGGAAGCCGAGATTACCGTTCCGCCAAATACGGAAGCGGAGGTCTGGATGGGGGCGCAGATCCGGATCCGCAGCGGAACGCACCGGATCCGGTACGGCGGCTGATCGCGCCTCTACCCATTTTCCCGGATCCGTGATATACTAACACGCGAGGTATGAAGAATATGCTGAAGAAGATTCTGATAAGCGTTTTATCTGTTTTATTGTTTTTGATATTGATGACGGGCGGCTTCCGGTATGCCGTGGAGATCTGCGACGATTATTTATTGTCCGGCGGTACGGTTACGGAACGGGAACGCGAAGAGGCGAAAAACAAAACGGTCGATTATCTGTTTGCCATCGATTCGGAGCCTGCGGGACAGGCGGCAGATGCCACGCCGCGCAGCGCGCAGAGCGCGGGCGGTTCCGGCATCCTGTCCGGGAACGCGGGATATTGCGTCGTAATCGGTACGCTGGCAAAGGAAAATAAATATTATTACAGTATTTACGACGCGGCCGGCGCGCGCAGGGCGTACGGAGAGTTCGGTACGGATTTGAAAACCTGCACGATCCAGGATATCCGCGCCAACGCCGAAGAAATCAATATCCTCTGCGAGGAAAACGGTTTGTGCGTTTTGTATTCCGTCAGCTTTTCGGCACGCGTCAACGGCGGGGCGATGAAGATGGTCCGGAAAACGGAATTCGATCCGCGGCGCGAGGGAGAAACGCTTTTGAAACTCCTTCTTCCCGATGAGAAAATGGAATATATTCTGGCGGCGGGAACGAGCGGCGCCGTATTGTACGATACGGGCGGACAGGCGGTCGGGACGTATGCGTATGAACCGAAAAACGTGATCACCTGCGGCGTGCTTTCCAACGGGACCTTGTATCTCGGCGGCGCCGCTTCGCGCGAAGAAGACGGGCAGGGATTCAGCTTCGGTTATGTCGAAGCGTTCGCGGAGAACGGCGCGTCATTATGGAGAACGGAGCTTTTAAATAAAGACGATTATATTTCTGCGGTCATGGAATGCCAGATCAGGCCGGATGGGAACCTCGCAGTCTACGGCAGATATTTCGATTACAGCGAATCGGATTTCATCCTGAATTCGCTGGCGGCGGAACGGTACGACGATTTTAAAATCTATGGAAACGGGATCGATTATTACGTTTATACGGGAAAAATCCGTACCGACGAGGGCGGTGCGGTGCAGTCTTCCGCCTTTCTCGTACAGCTCGACCCCCAGGGCGGCGAAATCGATATGAAGGTATATTCTGCGCTGAACGATTTCCGGGTGCCGAGTATTTCCCAGACGGGATCCGTAAATAAATTGGATGCGGACGGAAATTTTATCCTGACGCTCGCGCAGGCGCACGCGGCGGACAGCGACACGTATTATTTGTCTATGAACGGAACGTCTGTGCGGATTCCGAGCAATCTGAGCGTTTTGTACGATATGGACCGCGGCGGCGGAGTCTACGTCTATCTTGCGGAAAGCGGCGCGGGAACATATCAAATGAAGTATTTTGCTTCTGTGGATGAATTCGCGGCGGGGATCCGCAGGCTCCGCAGGGCGCTCGGCGTGTCTTCCGTTCTGGACGATATTCCCGCAGCAATGCCTTGGTTTCTGATCTCTGTTACCGGAATAATTTTACTCGTAGCAAAACATAAATGGAGGTACGACCGCGGCAATGAAGAAAATCGTTAAAATCATCAGTGTGGGATTGATCGCCGCGGCGATATTGTTTTTATTGCATTTTGTTTTGACATTACATGCGGTGGATATCTGGCTGACGGGAAAGATCGTCAAAAATACGCCGGAAAAGCGCTCTTTGATTTATACGGAATGGGCGGATGCGGAATACGGCATCGAAGAAACGGACAAGCCGTGCATTTTTGTGCGGGAAGACCGCCTGATGCTGGCTGTGGGGACGGAGACCGCAGATATTACGCCGGAAGGAATCAATATCGCTTATTACGGCGGTTTTACGGATTTCAGCGAGATGATCCGTTATAAGAAAAACTGCGTTGTCAGCGAAGATGGCAGATACATCGTTTACCGCCTGGAATTCAATGAAATTCCGTATTTATATTATTTCGATACGGTTGCGCAAAAAGCGTTCTTTATTTCCGACAGGGTGGACAGCTTCGACATTTTGGAGAACGATGGGACGGAAGCTCTGACGCTGATTTACGCAACGGGCTACGCGCAGGCAAACAAGCTGTTTCTGTACCGCTCCGATCCGGCGGGGGAGACTGCCGGGCAGACCGGACTCCTCGCGGAAAACAATAAAATTTCCGGTGTTTTTGAGGCGTACGGCAGTATCGTTTATTTAGACCTGACGGGGAACCTTTACCGGTATGAACCTGCTTCCGGCGAGACGCTGCAGATCGCCGGAGAAGTGGAAGATCTCTATTTTCCCGGAGACGACGTATATAACTATGACGATTATTATAAAGATTTCACCGTCTGCTGCAGAAAAAACGGACAGGATTATATCCTGAACGGTTCTGCGGAAGCCGCGGTGGATGGCGGCTATTACGGTACGCTGCCGAAATATACGTTTGCCGGCGCGTCCGGCGACACGTATTATTATACGGTTCACAACAAGCGTATCATCCGCGTGTCCGGCGGCGCGGAAACGGTATTGTACCAGGAACTCGGAGATCTTTTCCGCATATTCGCATATCTACCCGGTACGGACCGGAATACGCCCGGTTCTTTTATCGCGGCGTCCGAAGATGCGCTGTACCTGCTGCGCGACGACGGCGGCGCATCGTACGAACTGATGAAGCTGCCGGCAAGATACTGCGGGCATACGAATATGCTGGAAAACCATATGGCAATCTACCCGGCGGGAAACGATGTCTATTATGTCAACCTGCTGACTTCCGGCAGCATGGTTCTGAACGTCAAACGGGCGGAAAGCTGGCTGAATACCGTTAACAGCTATAATTACGGACTCGTCGCCGTACGGAAAGATGGGGAGGCGTATACCGCCGAACCGCTTGCCGTCCCGCCCTCGCGGCGTATGGACAGTCCCGTCCCGGTTTCGCAATCGTCCTCTTCCGGTAAAAGGACTTATGTTTCCCGTTTCGCAGACGGGACCGTCAAATCCGTTTCGCTGCTTTCCGGAAACGGCGCGCTGCTTTTCGCAGACATCCTCGGCACGTCTTCTTATGCGGAAGGGCAATGCGTCACGGAAGTCTTCCCCTGCCGCGCGGGAACGTATCTTTTCCAGGAAAAGCCTGGCGGGACAAAAGAGTTTTATCTCCTTGCCGGAGATGCCTCGCAGCTCGATCCGGCCATGGATGAAAACGGAATCCTTATCAAGAATTACAAGGATTTTACAGCCGCCGTGTCGTTCGGAATGCTTGTTATTTTCTGAGATCTACGGTATAATGAACCGTACAATTTTGGAAAGGGGTTATTTACACATGAATTACTCGCATGAAGTACAAAAAATGATGTGTGTCAAGCAAAAGAAATTTCCGATATTTCGGGGTTGTCGCACGGCGTGGGCTGGTGCGCGCCGCAGCAGGGCGCCTGCAAACTGACGCTGAACGTAAAGAACGGAATTATCGAAGAAGCGCTCATCGAGACGCTGGGCTGCTCCGGCATGACCCATTCGGCGGCAATGGCGGCTGAAATACTCGGCGGAAAGACGCTTTTGGAGGCACTGAACACGGATCTCGTATGTGACGCAATCAACGTGGCAATGCGTGAAATATTTTTACAGATCGTCTACGGCAGAACGCAGTCGGCGTTTTCCGAGGAGGGGCTTCCGATCGGGGCAGGCCTCGAGGATCTCGGCAAAGGACTCCGTTCCCAGGTCGGAACGATGTACGGAACGAAGGAAAAAGGCGTGCGTTTCCTGGAAATGGCGGAAGGATACGTCCTTGGCATCGGACTGGATGAAAATGACGAAGTGATCGGGTATCAATTCGTAAACCTCGGGAAGATGATGGATGCGATCAAGAAGGGGACCGATCCCAAAGAAGCGTATGATAAAAACATAGGTACATATGGAAGATACGCCGATGCCGTTAAGGTCATTGACCCCCGCAATGAATAAGGAGGAATCGAACCATGGTAAGATTTGAAGGTTATGAAAGAAGAATAGACGGCATCAGCAAAGCTATGGCGGAATATGGGATTGCCTCTTTGGAAGATGCAAAGGCGATCTGTGACGCCAAAGGCGTGGATGTTGCGGAAATCGTGAAAGGCGTACAGCCGATCGCTTTCGAAAACGCGGTATGGGCATATACGCTCGGCTGCGCGATTGCCTTTCAGAAAAAAGTCAAAAACGCAGCCGAGGCTGCCGAAGCCATTGGCATCGGCCTGCAGGCGTTTTGCATCCCCGGTTCCGTTGCGGATGCGAGAGAAGTCGGCATCGGTCACGGGAATCTCGGCGCAATGCTGCTCCGCGAGGAAACGAAATGCTTCTGCTTCCTTGCGGGACACGAATCGTTTGCTGCGGCAGAGGGTGCGATCGGGATTGCAAGGACTGCGAATAAAGTCAGAAAAGAACCGCTTCAGGTCATTCTCAACGGCCTGGGGAAAGATGCGGCGTATATCATTTCCAGAATCAACGGCTTTACTTACGTAAAGACGGATTTTGATTTTACCACAAGAGAGCTGCACGTTACGGATGTGAAGAAATTCTCGAATGGGGACCGCGCCAATGTACGCTGCTACGGGGCGAATGACGTCAACGAGGGCGTTGCTATTATGCAGAAAGAAGCGGTGGACGTTTCTATCACGGGCAACTCTACGAACCCGACCAGGTTCCAGCATCTTGTTGCGGGCACTTATAAAAAATGGGCGATCGAACACGGAAAGAAGTATTTCTCCGTTGCTTCGGGCGGCGGCACGGGACGTACGCTGCATCCGGATAACGTGGCGGCGGGACCTGCTTCTTACGGTCTCACGGATTCCATGGGACGCATGCACGGCGACGCGCAGTTCGCGGGGTCTTCTTCCGTTCCTGCGCATGTGGAAATGATGGGTCTGATCGGTATGGGCAACAACCCCATGGTCGGGGCGACGGTTGCTTGCGCCGTGGCGGTGGAAGAAGCGATGAAATAAACGCAAAGGCTTATAAAATAAGGATTTTCTATGACAGAAGGCCCCGGAGAAATGGCTCCGAAGGCCTTCTATTTTTATCTCTTCGGCTGTTTTGCCAACCATTTGCCAACCTGAAAATAAAAGGTTGGCAAAATCGATTCTCTCTATGTTTTTCTTTGGTACATACTTTTTAAAATATCGGCTCTTTTGGTACCCATTTGGTCGGACAGATGCAGATAATATTTCAGGTGACCTGCAAGTCCTTATGGCCCGGCCGCTCTTGCAAAGTGGATGACCTGCGACGTATGCTGCATGCTGCGCGGGATGATAAACGTGCCGCTTTCCCGCACGGTAATCAGATGAATTTCTTCACCTTCTCCCGCCGTATTCAATTGCCGCTATATCATCGGCACACTGTCGGTTTCAGATTTTGTACTCATTGGGGCGGCAACCTTTGCAGTATTGCTCATCGGCCTGTTTCTGCTCAAAATAAACAGTATTATTTTTTCGACCGTAATTGAGTCGGGAAGCCTGCAATTGCTTGCCGCGGTCGCCGTATTCCTCGCCTGCGTTACACTCTGCAATATGCTGGTCAATACCGTACTGACGACCGGATTGTCGCGCTCGGCCAGGGCAAGATCATCAAGGACGGCAAGTATGACGAACTGATTGCAAACAACGGCTATTTTGCGGAGCTTATAGCAAGACAGCGTCTTGACGATACGGAGTGTGTTGGAAAAACAACAGCATTTTG